>NZ_JBNPNC010000009.1:0-67688 GCF_050314315.1 Desulfovibrio sp. SGI.102
CCGTCGTCTGGACGCCGGGCGGGATGTTTCTTATACAGGAAAGGCCCCGTGCGGGCTTTTTTCCTGTTTTTGCCATGACATGCCGCCGGAGCACGCCGGGGCATCCACTCTTTCCAAGGAAGACGCCATTGAAATGCAAGATCTGCAAGGCGACGGCCGTGGTGGCCCTGCGCAGCCACAACGCCGCCTTCTGCCCCGACTGTTACCTCAAGTTCTTTGCCCGTCAGGTGGAAAAGGGCATCGAAGGCCAAAAGCTCTTCACCCGTGACGAACGCATCCTGGTGGCCCTTTCGGGCGGCAAGGATTCGCTGGCCCTGATGCTGGAGCTTTCCCGGCAGGGCTATGACGTCACCGGCCTGCACATCGACCTGGGCATCCCGGAATCCTCGCCCGTGGCCCGCGGCGTGGTGGAGCGCTTTTGCGCCAAGCACGGCCTGAAGCTCATGGTCAAGGAACTGGCTGCCGAGGGCCTGGCCATCCCGCTGGTCAAGGAACGCCTCAACCGTCCCGTCTGCTCGGCCTGCGGCAAGATCAAACGGCATTTCTTCAACAAGGTGGCCCTGGACGAAGGTTTCGACGCCCTGGCCACGGGCCACAACCTGGATGACGAGGTGGCGCGCCTGTTCAGCAACACCCTGCGCTGGGACACGGCCTATCTTTCGGACCAGGGCCCGCGCCTGGACGGCGAGGACGGCTTTGCCCGCAAGGTCAAGCCCCTGTGGCGCCTGACGGAGTTCGAGACCGCCAACTACGCCTTCCTCATGGGCATCGAGCACCACTATGCCCCCTGCCCCTACAGCCCCGGCGCCAGCTTCAGCACGCTCAAGGCCCTGTTGCAGCGTCTGGAAGCGGCCATGCCCGGCCGCAAACTGGACTTCTATCAGGGCTTCCTGGCCCGCGCCCGGCCGGTGTTCGCCCGGCGCGAGGCCGAAGAGGGCGTGGAACTGGCGCCCTGCACCAGCTGCGGCTATCCCACCTCGTCCGGCGACATGTGCGGCGTGTGCCGCATCCGTGAAGCCCTCAAGGACAGCAAATAGCCTTGGCTGCTCCAGAAAGATCATGGCGGGGAGGGGCGGCGCCCCTCCCTGTCTTTGCCTTCTTCCCTGCCCGGAGACCGCTGCGCTCGCACAGGGCCGGGGATTTGTCCGGAGCACCGGCAGCCTTTCCCCGGCTGTCCTTGTGCCGGAGCCCTCATGCCCGGCCCTGTTTGACGGCAGGCTGTACGGCGGCCGGAGCCATGATCGTCAGGGAGGCCCGTCATGGGCGTCGCTGAATATGTCCGGGCCCTGCTGGCCTCGGACAAGCTGGGGCCGCAGATACGGCATCACCGTTGCGAGCCCGCGCGGGCGGCCGTCTATGCGGAAAGCCGCCTGCCCTGGCCCGCGGCCATCCGGCGCACGCTGGAGGAGCGCGGTCTGAGCGGCCTTTACAGCCATCAGGCCTTGGCCACGGACCACATCCGCGCCGGGCATTCCGTGGTGGTGGCCACGCCCACGGCCAGCGGTAAGAGCCTCATCTACAATTTGCCGGTGCTGGAGCGCCATCTGCGCGACAGCGAGGCCCGCGCCCTCTATCTTTTCCCGCTCAAGGCCCTGGCCCAGGACCAGCTGGCCGGGCTGCAGCGCCTGGTCTCCGGCTGGCCCGAGGAGGCCCGGCCCACGGCCGCCCTCTATGACGGCGACACCAGCGACCATTTCCGGCGCAAGATCCGCCGCGACCCGCCCACGGTGCTCATCAGCAATCCCGAGATGCTGCACCTGGCCCTGCTGCCGCACCATGAGCAGTGGGCCCCCTTCTTGGCCGGGCTGTCCCATATCGTGGTGGACGAGGCCCATACCTACCGCGGCGTGTTCGGCGCGCACATGGCGGGCGTGTTCCGCCGTCTCAACCGGCTGGCCGCCCATTACGGCGCCATGCCGTCCTATGTTTTTTGCACGGCCACGGTGGGCAATCCCGGCGAGCTGGCCGCGTCGCTCTCCGGCCTCGACCTGCTGCCCGGCCGCCAGCCGCCCGTGGTGGTGGACCAGTCCGGCGCGCCGCAGGGCGCACGGCATTACGTCTTCCTCGATCCCGATCAGAGCCCGGCCACGGCGGCCATCGATCTGTTGCGGGCCGCGCTGGCACGCAAGCTGCGCACCATCGTCTACTGCCGCTCCCGCCGCATGACCGAGCTGGTCAGCCTGTGGGCCGGGAGCCTTTCCGGGCCGTGGGCGGGCCGCATCTCCGCCTATCGTGCGGGATTCCTGCCCGAGGAACGCCGCCAGATCGAGGCCCGCATGGCCTCGGGCGAGCTGCTGGCCGTGGTCAGCACCAGCGCCCTGGAGCTGGGCATCGACATCGGCGGGCTGGATGTCTGCATTTTGGTGGGCTATCCGGGCACCATCATGTCCACCCTGCAGCGGGGCGGGCGCGTGGGCCGGGCGCAGCAGGAGTCGGCCGTGGTGCTGGTGGCGGGCGAGGACGCGCTGGACCAGTATTTCATGAGCCATCCCGAAGACTTTTTCAGCCGTCCGGCGGAAAAGGCCGTGGTCAACCCCTGGAACGAGGTCATCCTGGCCCGGCATCTGGAGTGCGCGGCCGCCGAGCTGCCCCTGTCCGCCCGCGATCCCTGGCTGGCCCCGGCCCCGGCGCAGGAGGCCCTGCGCGATCTGGCGGCCCAGGGGCGCCTGCTGCTCTCCGCCGACGGCAGCCAGTGGCTGGCCGCCCGCAAGCGGCCGCAGCGGCTGGTGGACTTGCGCGGGACGGGCCGGAGCTTCGTCATCGAGGACAGCGAGGGCACGGTCATCGGTTCCGTGGACGGCTTCCGGGCCTGGCGCGAGACCCATGTGGGCGCGGTCTACCTGCACCGGGGCCGCAGCTATGTCATCGAGGAGATGGACCCGGCAGCGGGCCGGGTGCGGGCCCGTCAGGCCAAAGTGGACTGGTTCACGCGGGTGCGCGGCCACAAGAGCACGGACATCCTTGAAGAGCTGGAGCGCCGTCCCCTGGGGCGCGGCGTGGTCTGCCGGGGGCGGCTGCGCATCATCGACACCATCACCGGTTACGAGAAGCGCAGTACGCGCGACAACCGCCTGCTGACCATCGTGCCGCTGGAAGCGCCGCCGCAGATCTTTGAGACCGAGGGCCTGTGGTACGTCATCCCCGAGAGCTGCCGCCAGCGTCTGGAAGAGGATTTCGTGCACTTCATGGGCTCCATCCATGCCTGCGAGCATACGGCCATCGGCATGCTGCCCCTGCTGGTCATGGCCGACCGCAACGATTTCGGCGGCATCTCCATCCCGCTCCATCCCCAGACCGGCCTGGCCTGCGTCTTCATCTATGACGGCCTGCCCGGCGGCGCGGGCCTGACGCGTCAGGCCTTCGGCCATGCCCGCGAGCTGCTGGAGGTCTGTGCGGCGGTCATCGAGGTCTGCCCCTGCGAGGACGGCTGTCCTTCCTGCGTGCATTCGCCCAAGTGCGGCTCTGGCAACCGGCCCATCAGCAAGGCCGGGGCCCTGCGCCTGATCCGCGATCTGCTGGCGCCTGGTGCGGATGCCGAGGGCGAGGCCCTGTGCGCCGACCTGCGCATCAGCCCGCCGCTGGAACTGCTGCCGCCCCGGCCTGTGGACGAGCCCGCGGCCCCGGTGCCGCCGCCCGTGCCGGACATGGCGGCCATCATGGCGGCCTGGGCCGGACAGGCCCCCGCCACGGCCCCGGCGGGAGCTGCGGGACAGGCCGGGCCGGGGGCCCGGACAAGCGTCGCTGGAGCCGGAGGAGCCGGGACGGGGGCTTCGGAAGGCGTTCCTTCGCAGGAGGAGCGTATCGAGGGCCGCGGAGGAGAGGTCTTTGTGGCCGGTACGAGCCCGCAGACCAGCGCATCCGCCGCAGCCGGAAAGCCTTCCGGCAAACAGGTGGCCCTTCCGCCCCAGTCATCCCCGGTGGCAGGACGGAAGACCGGCGGGGCCACGGCGGCAACAGCCACCCTGTCGATTATGCAAAAGCCGGGGCTCATGGCTCCCGCCGTAGCTGTCGGTGATGCGGGCAACGTCCGTGTCCGTCCCGAGCCCGGTGTGGGCGCGGTGGGCAGGCCGCCGGAACATTATCTGGTCTTCGACGTGGAGACCCGGCGCAGCGCCGCCGAGGTGGGCGGCTGGAACAGGGCCGATCGCATGGGCGTGAGCATCGCCGTGGCCTATGACAGCCGGGCCGACGATTTCTTCACCTATACGCAGGAGGCCCTGCCGGAGCTCTTTGCCCGCATGCGGGCCGCGCAGCTGGTGGTGGGCTTCAACTCCTTCCGCTTCGACTACGCGGTGCTCTCGGCCTTCGCGCCCTTCGAGCTGCGGGCCCTGCCGGGCCTTGACCTCTTGCGCCGGGTGCAGGACAGTCTCAAGTACCGCGTGTCCCTGGACAATCTGGGGCAGGCGACCCTGGACGAGCCCAAGAGCGCCGACGGCCTGCAGGCCCTGCGCTGGTGGCAGGAAGGGCGGCTGGACGACATCGCCGCCTACTGCCGCAAGGACGTGGACCTGACGCGGCGGCTCTACCTTTTCGGGCTGGAACACGGCTGGTTGCTTTTCACCAACAAGGCCGGGCAGCGTGTGCGCGTGCCCGTGGATTTCAGGCAGTGACGATGGAGACGGCGGAAAAGATCATCCAATGGCGGCGGGAGCTGCACCGGCACCCGGAAGAAGGCTGGACGGAATTCTGGACCACGGGCTTCGTGGCCCGGCAGCTGGCGGACATGGGTCTTGCCCCGCGTGTGGGGCAGGAGGTCATCGACCCTGCCGCACGCATGGGCCTGCCCGCGCCCGAGGTCGAAGCCCGGGCCCGGCAGCGGGCGCTGGCGGAAGGGCTGGAGCCGTACTGGCTGGAGCGCATGGGCCGGACCACGGGCCTGGTGGCCGATGTGGGCCCGGCGGACGCGCCGCTGGCGCTGGTGCTGCGCTGCGACATGGACGCCCTGCCGCTTATGGAAGCGCAGGAGGCTTCCCACCGGCCCGTGCGCGAGGGCTTCGTCTCCCGGCATGAAGGCCTGTGCCATGCCTGTGCCCATGACGGCCATATGGCTCTGGGCCTGGGGCTGGCGGCCCTGCTGACGGCTCCGGGCGCGGCCCCCCTGCGGCGGCGTGTGCGTCTGCTGTTCCAGCCTGCCGAGGAAGGCGTGCGCGGTGCGGCGTCCATGGTCTCCCATGTGGCGGGGGCGCGGCATTTCCTGGCCGTGCATATCGGTCTGGGGGCCCCGCACAGCGGTGATCTGGTCACCGGCGTGGGCGCTTTTCTGGCTACCAGCAAACTCGATGTCCGCTTCACGGGCCGGGCGGCCCATGCGGGCGCTGCCCCCGAACAGGGGCGGGATGCCCTCAAGGGCGCGGCGTCGGCCCTGCTGGGCCTGCACGCCCTGCCGCGTCATGGCCACGGCACCAGCCGCATCTGCGTGGGACGCCTGGAAGGCGGCAGCAGCCGCAATACCGTGCCTGCCTCGGCCTTCATGGCCTGCGAGACGCGCGGCAACAACAGCGAGGTCAACGACGACATGCTGCGGCGTGCCCGGGACGTCATCGCGGGCGCGGCCGCCATGCACGGGCTGGAATGGCGGCTCGACGTGGTGGGCGGTGCGCCTTCGGCGGCAAGCGATGCGGCCTTCGCGGAGCTGCTGGCCCGCTGTGCCCGGGAACTGCCGCCCGATGCCCGGGGCGGGGGCTGCTTCCCGCTGCCCCGGATCCGTGAGCAGGGCGGTATGGGCGCCAGCGATGACGCCACGACCCTGATGCGGGCCGTGCAGGCAGAGGGCGGGTTGGCGGCCTATGCCTTCCTGGGGGCCGATCTGGCGGCCGGGCACCATCAGCCGGGCTTCGATTTCGACGAAGCCGTGCTCTGGCCCGGTGTGCGCTGGCTGGAAAAGGTCTGCCGGGAGCTGGCCGGCTAGGACGTGGCCGTCCATACGGAAGGGCCGCCTCTGGCGGGCTTGCGGGAAAAGCGACCGTTCGGAAGATGCCGTCGCGGCGACGGGAAAAGGCCCCGCAGGCCTGCGGGATCGGGGGATGCCGCCACGTAATGCGCAGCTGCCCTGATTTTTCTACATTTGGGAATATTTTTTATAATTACCTGTATGCGCAGGATAATTTTTTGATGGAGCCCCTGCCCTCATCGGCAGGGCCTGTGGAAAAATGCTGTTTTCCACATTCGGGTCGAAAAATAACAGCCCCTGCTGCTGTCTGTTCTGTCAATAGCTTGAGATAACAGGAAAAATCTTTACGGCATGCCTTCTGCATCATGTCCGGCATCCCGGACGCCGCCATCCGGCAAAGGCGTCGGGCAGAGCAGGAGATGCACGATGGAAAGACGAAGGTTCCTGTATTCGGCACTGGCCGCAGCCTCGCTGGCGGCCATCCCGGCCGCGCGGAGCAGCGCCGCCGCCACTACGACAGCACGCAGGGAAGGGAGCGCGCCCATGACACCTTCCCAGAGACAGAACCCCATGAGCTGCAACGGCATGGTCACGTCGCCGCACTATCTGGCCAGCCAGGCCGGGCTGGACATCCTGCGGCGCGGCGGCACGGCCATCGACGCGGCTGTGGCCACGGCCGCCACCCTGGCCGTGGTCTATCCGCAGATGTGCACGCTGGGCGGCGACAATTTCTGGCTCATCCATGATGCCCGTACGGGCAAGATGAAGGGCCTCAATGCCAGCGGCCGCGCCGGGGAAAAGGCCAGCATCGACTTTTACCGCAGCCGGGGGCTGAGCAAGGTGCCGGCGCGCGGCTATCTGGCCGCCAATACCGTACCGGGCGTGGTCTCGGGCTGGGACGAGGCCTGGAAGTACAGCCGGTCGGCCCTGGGCTCGCAGCTTTCCTTCGCCTCCCTGCTGGACACGGCGCGCGAGCTGGCGGAGCGGGGCTTCCCGGTCAGCACGTCACTGGCGTACTGGAGCGGGGTGGACACCGACCCCACGGATCAGGAATTCCGCGATCTGCAGCGCTATCCGGGCTTTGCGGCCGCCTATCTCAGGGAAGGCAAGCCCTACGGGCTGGGCGAGGTCATGCGCCTGCCCGAGCTGGCGGCCACGCTGGCCCTGCTGGCGGACAAGGGCGCGGGCGAATTCTACAAGGGCTCCATCGCCGCGGCCATAGCGGCGGATCTGGAAGAGAACGGCGGCCTGCTCACCGTGCGGGACTTTGCCCGGCATACGGCCGACTGGGTGGAGCCCATCTCCGTGCCGTACCGCGACTGCCGGGCCTGGAACCTGCCGCCCAACACCCAGGGCATGGCCTCGCTGGAGATCCTGAACATCCTCAACAACTTCGACCTGTCGCAGATACGGGAAGGCAGCGCGGACTATTACCATCTTATCATCGAGGCCACCAAGGAGGCCTTCCTCGACCGCGATACCTACCTTTCCGACCCGGCCTTCGTGGACATCCCGCTGGAGCGCCTGCTCTCGGCCGGGCACGGCAAGCGGCAGGCCGCCCGCATCCGCATGGGCAGGGCCGCCACCAGCCTTGCGCCGCTGGACCCCAAGGGCGACACCATCTGGCTGGGCGTGGTGGACGGGCAGGGCAATGCCGTTTCCCTGATCCAGAGCATCTACCATGACTTCGGCTCCGGCATCGTGCCCCGGGGCACGGGCGTGCTGCTCCAGAACCGGGGCAGCTTCTTCTCCCTCGACCCTGCGCACGTCAACCGCCTTGAGCCCGGCAAGCGCACCTTCCACACCCTGAACCCGGCCATGCTGACCAGGAACGGCAAGCCTTTCCTCGTCTACGGTACCATGGGCGGCGAGGGCCAGCCCCAGACGCAGGCCGCCATCGCCACCCGCGTGCTGGATTACGGCATGACCCCGCAGGAAGCCATCGACGCGCCCCGCTGGCTGTACGGCCGCACCTGGGGCAAGTCCAGCAACGACCTCAAGCTGGAGGGCCGCATCTCCGCTGACGTGGCCGACGAGCTGGCCCGGCGCGGGCACCCCGTGCGCCGGGTGGAGGACTATACCGATACCATGGGCCATGCGGGCGCCATCCGCATCGACCCGCAGACAGGCGTGCTCCAGGGCGGTACGGACCCGCGCGGCGACGGCCTGGCCTGCGGCTATTAGGCGGACGGCAGCTCCCTTTCCCGTGGAGCCGCTGCCGGTATGACGGCCGCGGCCGCCCGGGTTCCCGGACTGGACGCAGCACCCCCTCGGGAAGCGCTGTGAGGTAGAAAGGTCTCAACGAAACAAACATAAAAAGCCCCGGCAATGCCGGGGCTTTCGTCTTTTTTAGCCGGTCCCGTGGGAAAGGGGGCCCTTCCCCCGGCAGCCGTTACGCATCGGCCTATGGGCAGTCCGCAGTGATGGCGGTTCAATACAGTTTTTCCAGATCCTTCTCATCCATGCCGTAGGTATGTTCCGTTGCCGGGAAGGTCCCTGCGCGAACCTCGTCGGCATAGGTCTGGAAAGCCTGGCGCATGGCCGCGCCCAGCTCGGCATAATGTTTGACGAATTTGGGCGAGAGACCGTCTACCATGCCCAGCATGTCCTGCCAGACCAGCACCTGGCCGTCGCAGTCCGGGCCCGCGCCGATACCGATGGTGGGCACGCTGACGCTGCGGCTGACCAGCGCGGCCAGTGGTGCGGGCACGCATTCCAGCACGATGGCGAAGACCCCCGCCTGTTCCAGTGCCCGGGCATCGTCCAGCAGGGCCTGTGCGGCTTCACGGCCCCGGCCCTGGACCTTGTAGCCGCCCATGCTGTGCAGGGATTGCGGCGTGAGACCCAGATGCCCCATGACCGGGATGGACGCCTGCACGATGGCTTCCACCTGCGGGCAGAAATGGCGGCCGCCTTCCAGCTTCACGGCCTGGGCCCGGCCTTCCTGCACCAGGCGTCCGGCATTGGCGCAGGCCTGCTGCGGCGACAGGTGGTAGGACATGAAGGGCATGTCGCAGACCAGCAGGGGCTTGGTCAGGCCCCGGGACACGGCGGCGCTGTGATGGATCATCTGGTCCATGGTCACGCTCAGGGTATCGGGCTGCCCCAGCATGACCATGCCCAGTGAATCCCCCACCAGCACGGCATCCACATGATCGTCCATGAGCCGGGCGACGGTGGCGTCATAGGCCGTGAGCATGGCCAGTTTGCGTTGCCCCTTGGCCTGGCGGAAAGTGACGGCGGTCTGTTTCATGGCAGTGCTCCCTTGCTGCGGGCGGGGCATGACCGCCCGGGAAAAACGGGCCGTGGCCCGGGTAGGAAAAGAAAAGGCGGGGAAAGGACGCATGTCCTTCCCCCGCCCTGATATGGACAGGATGGCTAGAAGCCTTCTTCCAGCGGCGGCCAGACCAGCCAGGGGCCGTCAGGCGTCACGGTCTTGCGGTCGGCCGGGGCCAGGAAGACCTGGCGGCCTTCCACGCGCAGGCGGCCTTCGGCCAGCCATTGCAGGGCCTGCGGGTAGATGCGGTGCTCCAGCGGATGGATGCGGTTCATGAGGTCGTCCAGTTCCTCGCCGGCATTGGCAGGCACGGCGGCCTGGATGATGACCGGGCCGCTGTCCACCAGTTCTTCCACGAAGTGCACGGTGCAGCCCGTGATCTTCACGCCGTAGGCCTGGGCATCGGGACCGCCGTGGGCGCCCGGGAAGCTGGGCAGGATGGCGGGATGGATGTTGATGACCCGGCCGGGGAAGGCCTGGAGGAAGGTGCTGGTCAGCATGCGCATATAGCCCGCCAGCACCACATATTCCGCGCCGGACGCCTTGATGGCGGCCACCATCTCGCGGTCGAAGCTCTCGCGGTCGGCAAAGGCCTTGTGGTCGATGCAGACATGCGGGATGCCGGCCTTTTCGGCGCGTTCGAAGACCTTGGCGCCGGGACGGTTGCCCGCGATGAGGCGGATGTCGATGTCCAGCACGCCCTGGGCGGCCTTGTCGATCATGGACTGGGCGTTGGTGCCGCTGCCGGAAGCCAGGATGGCGATTTTCAGGGCCATGGTTTACCTCTGCGGGCTGTAGTGAGCTTTCAGGGCCTCCACCAGCGCGGGGATGGTGTAGGCCTCGGGCTGGATGTGGCAGGGCAGGCCGTTGTCGGCCAGGGTCTTGGCCGTGACCGGGCCGATGGCGGCCAACTTCACTTCAGGATGGGCGCGCAGCTCGTCCGCCGGGATCAGGGAGAGGAAGTTCTCCACCGTGGAGGAAGAGCCGAAGGTCACGCAGTCCAGGGTGCCGTTCTGCATGGCGGCCAGCACTTCGTCCTTGCGGGCGGCGGCGGGCACGGTCTCGTAGGCGGCGATGACGTCCACCTGCGCCCCGGCCTTGCGCAGCTCGTCGGGCAGCACTTCGCGGGCCTTGGCGGCGCGGGGCAGGAGCATCTTGACGCCGGCCACGGGGCCCATGGCCAGCAGGCCTTCCACCACGCCCTCGGCCACATAGCGGGCCGGGATGAAGTCGGGCTCGATGCCGCGTTCGCGCAGGGCGTCGGCCGTGGCGGGGCCGATGGCCGCCACCTTGCACTGGCCGATGGCGCGGCTGTCACGGCCGCAGGTGGCCAGGCGCTTCCAGAAGCGACGCACGCCGTTGACCGAGGTGAAGATGATCCAGCCGTATTCGGCCAGACGGGCCACAGCGGCGTCCAGCTCGCTGTAATCGGCCAGGGGGCTGATCTCGATGGTGGGGCACTGGATGACGTTGGCGCCCAGTTCGGTCAGGCTTTGGGCCAGGCCGCTGGCCTGTTCGCGGGCGCGGGTGACCACGATGCTGCGGCCGTACAGCGGGCGCTGTTCGAACCAGCCCAGCTGGTCGTGCAGGGAGCAGACCTTGCCCACCACGATGACCGAGGGATTGCTGAATTTGTTGTCCACGGCGGCCTGGGGCAGGGTGGAGATGGTGGCCACCAGGCTGCGCTGGTAGGGCGTGGTGCCGCGGTAGACCAGAGCGGCCGGAGTGTCGGGATCCATGCCCGCGTCCAGCAGGTGCCGGGCGATGTCGGGCAGGTTCTTCATGCCCATGACGAAGACCAGGGTGGAGGCGCTGGCGGCCAGGGCCTTCCAGTTGTGCACGGAACCGGGCTTGTCCGGGTTCTCGTGGCCGGTGATGATGGTCACCGACGAGGCGAAATTGCGGTGGGTCAGCGGGATGCCCGCATAGGCCGGGGCCGCGATGGTGCTGCTGATGCCGGGCACTTCCTCAAAAGGCACGCCGGCGGCCAGCAGTTCTTCGGCTTCTTCGCCGCCGCGGCCGAAGATGTAGGGGTCGCCGCCCTTGAGGCGGGCCACCACCTTGCCTTCCTTGGCCTTGCGCACCAGCAGGGCGTTGATCTCGTGCTGGGGCAGGGCATGGTTGCCCGCCACCTTGCCCACGTAGATGCGCTCCGCATCGGGGCGGGCATGGCCCAGCAGCGAGTCGTTGGCCAGTGCGTCATAGACCACCACGTCCGCGCAGGCCAGCGCGTCACGGCCCTTCAGGGTCAGCAGCCCGGCATCGCCGGGACCGGCTCCGATAAGATAGACCTTCATTTATACGCCTCCACGCGCCAGTTCCAGCAAGGTGCGGGCGCCGAAGCCCGTGGAGCCCACGGGGCAGAGCGCCGTCTTCTTGGTTGCCCAGTCCACGCCGGCGATGTCCAGATGCGCCCAGCGCACGCCCTCACGCACGAAATGCTTGAGGAAGAGCGCCGCGTGGATGGCCCCGCCTTCGCGCGGGCCCATGTGGCAGATGTCCGCCACCTCGCTCTTGAGGTTGTCTTCGTAGCCCTTCCACAGGGGCAGGGGCCAGTAATTCTCACCGCCCACGGCACCGGCGGCACGGATGTGCTCGGCCAGGGCGTCGTCATCGCAGAACAGGCCCGCCACCTGCGTGCCCAGGGCCACGGCGCAGGCGCCGGTCAGGGTGGCGATGTCCACCACGGCCGCGGGCGTCCACTGCTTCTGGGCGTAATCCAAGGCGTCGCACAGGGCCAGACGGCCTTCGGCGTCGGTGTTCTGGATCTCCACGGTATCGCCGGAAGCGGCGCGCACCACGTCGCCGGGGCGCATGGCATTGCCGCCGGGCATGTTCTCGGCGCAGGCCATGATGCCCACCACGCGGCGGGGCAGCTCGTCCCCGGCGCAGGCCACCAGCGTGGCCAGCACGGCGGCGGCCCCGCTCATGTCGCCCTTCATGGCGTGCATGTTGGCAGCGGGCTTGAGGCAGATGCCGCCGGTATCGAAGGTGATGCCCTTGCCCACCAGCACCAGGGGCTTTTCCTGCTCATGGCCTTCGGGAGCATGCTCCAGCACGATGAGGCGCGGCGGACGGGCAGAGCCCTGGCCCACGGCCAGCAGGCAGTTCATGCCGGCTTCGGCCAGATCCTTCTCGTCCAGCACGGTGCACTTGAGACCGGCATCGGCGGCCAGCTTCTGCGCTTCTTCGGCCAGCAGGGCGGGAGAGAGCAGGTTGGACGGCGTGTTGTCCAGACGGCGGGCCAGGCACACGGCCTCGGCCGCGCGTTCGCCGCGGCGGGCGGCCTGCTGGCCGCCGTCGGGCACGAAATCGCCCTCAAAGGCCACGGCCAGCCACTGGGGAGCCGCGGGGGCGTCCTTGGCGGGCTTTTTGAGATCGTATTTGTACAGGGCCAGGCAGGCGGCGTAGACGCTTTCTTCCACCAGGCGCTCACGGCCGCCGGGCAGGGTGGCCAGCTGGGGTTCCAGCAGCAGGATGGATTCCAGGCCCAGTTCGTGGGCACGCTGCACACCGGTGGCCACGGCCGTGCGGATGTCGTCCGTGGTCAGGTCTTCACGGGCGCCCAGGCCGATGGCCAGCACGCGCGGCACGCGCAGTTCGGGATGGCCGTGCAGCAGGGCCTGCTGGCCCTTCTTGCCCTGGAAGTCGCGCATGGCGGGCGCGATGGCCAGCCAGGGAGCCAGATTGTCCAGCGCGGGGCAGGCTTCCAGCATGTTCTCGCCCTGGCAGACAGGCACTATGAGAATCTCGGCCTTCCACTGGTCGGGGCCGAGGCATTGAAAACGGATGTCCATAGATTTCTCCGAAGCATCGAGATGAACGGGCGTCCCGCAGCGCGGGACGGCGACGGCGGGTTGCCATCGCGAGGAGCAGAATATACGCTGTGCCGTCGTTTTTGCCAAGCCGCGAGGCGCTTTGCCGTCCCGGGGCCCTTTCCTCTCCGGCCTGTGCCGTCATCCCTGCCCATCCGCGTCGCTTTCCGCCATGCTCGTCTACATCCACGTCCCGTTCTGCCGCTCCCGCTGCCGCTACTGCGCCTTCCACTCCCTGCCGCTGGGCCCTGCCTCGCCCGACAGTTCGCCCCGGGTGGCGGCCTACCGGGACAGCCTGCTGCGCGAGCTGGATCTTTGGGCCGCGCGTCTGGGCAGGCGGCCGGTGGAGAGCGTCTTTTTCGGCGGCGGTACGCCCAGCCTGCTGCCGCCCGATTTCCAGGCCGCCGTGCTGGAGCGCATCGACCGGCATTTCCATCTGGCGGCCGGGGCCGAGATCAGCATGGAGGCCAATCCCGAATCCCTGCTGGCCCGCCGGGCCGTGGACGCCTATCTGGCCGCGGGCATCAACCGCATCTCCATGGGCGTGCAGAGCATGGACGACAGTTTCCTTTCCCTGCTGGGGCGGCCGCACCGGCGCGCCGACGTGCTGCGGGCCGTGGAGCATCTGCGGGCCGCGGGCTGCCGCAATCTGGGGCTGGACCTCATGTGGGGCCTGCCGGGACAGGAGGCGGCCCACTGGCTGGCCACGCTGGAAGACGCCCTTGCCCTGGAGCCGGAGCATGTCTCGGCCTATGGCCTGACCCTGGAAGAAGGCACGCCGCTGGAACGCGACTGGAGCGCCGGGCGTCTTTCCCTGCCCGAAGATGACGAGCAGGAACGCATGTATCTGGAAGGCATCCGCCTGCTGGCCGCGCACGGCCTGGAACAGTACGAGATCTCCAACTACGCCCGCCCCGGCTTTTTCAGCCGCCATAATATGGGCTACTGGACGGGTGCCGACTATCTGGGCCTGGGCCCGGCGGCCACGTCCACCCTGGAGGGCCGCCGCTGGACCGATACGCCCGATCAGGCGCGCTGGCAGGCCGACATCGACGCCGGACGTCCCGACCATGATGCCGAGGCCATCACGCCGCGCATCCGGCTGGAGGAGCGGCTCATGCTTTCCCTGCGTACCTGCGCGGGCTTCGGGCTGGCGGAGTACAGGTCTCTCAGCGGCCGGGATTTCATGGCCGACCACGGCGGCTGGTGCCGCGAATTGGTCGCCGCCGGTCTGGCCCGTCTGGACGGGGACAGGCTGGCGCTCACGCCGCAGGGCCTGCTGGTCTCCAATGCCGTAGTGGCCGATCTGTTCGAGCGTCTGGACGAGCTGGGGATGTAAAGAGATCTGTTGGGCGGGCGAGGGGAGAGGGACACCCTTTTGGAAAAGGGTGCTCCCTCTCCCCTCGTGCTCCCCTCTCCCTTCCCAAAACCTTTGCTCCGGTCTCTGGACGATGCCGGGAGCGCCCCGGGCAGCCGTTGACGTTGGTCTCCCGAAAGGTTTGGCGGGTGGAGGCGGGGCGGGATGTTTCTAAAATAAGCTGCAGATAGCGTCGAAGGCAGACATCGTCCCGATAAAAACGGCCGGCATCCTTTGCAGGATGCCGGCCGTTTTTAGGTGTTGCAATGCTGTGGACCCGGGCGCCATCAGGATGGCGGGGGACACGTCCCTCCCGGCGAAAGTGCGCTGGAGAGAGGGAGTTTGAGGGGGCTCCCCTCAAACCATGCCTGCCGCCGCAGGGCCCTTGCCTAGAATTCCAGGCTGCCGGGAGTGCGGGGGAAGGGGATGACGTCGCGGATGTTGGTGATGCCGGTGAGCATCATCAGCAGGCGTTCGAAGCCCATGCCGAAACCGGCGTGGGGCACGCTGCCGAAGCGGCGCAGATCCAGATACCACCAGTAGTCCTCGGGCTTCTGGCCCATCTCGGCGATGCGGGCCAGCAGCTTGTCCAGGCGCTCTTCACGCTGGGAACCGCCGATGAGCTCGCCGATGCGGGGCACCAGCACGTCCATGGCCGCCACGGTCTCGCCGTCGTCATTGCCGCGCATGTAGAAGGCTTTGATCTCCTTGGGATAGTCATAGACGATGACGGGACGGCGGAAGTGTTCTTCGGCCAGGAAGCGCTCGTGCTCGGTCTGCAGGTCCACGCCGAAGGCCACGGGGAAGGTGAACTCCTTGCCGCTGTCTTCCAGGATGTGGATGGCTTCCCGGTAGGACACGCGGGCAAAGGGCTGGGCCAGCATGCCCTTCAGGCGGTCGATGAGGCCCTTGTCCACGAAGTTGTCGAAGAGTTTGAGGTCGCTCTCGCAGCGGGTCAGGGCATGGTCCACCACATGGCGGGTCAGGCCTTCGCCCAGCTCCATGATGTCTTCCAGTTCGGCAAAGGCCATCTCGGGCTCGATCATCCAGAACTCGGCGGCGTGGCGCGGGGTGTTGGAGTTCTCGGCGCGGAAGGTGGGGCCGAAGGTGTAGACGCGGCCCAGGCCCAGGGCCAGGGCTTCGGCTTCCAGCTGGCCGGACACGGTCAGGTTGGCCTGACGGCCGAAGAAGTCCTTGGAAAGATCCTTTTCACCGGCGGGCAGGGCGGTCACGCGGAACATCTCGCCCGCGCCCTCGCAGTCGGAACCGGTGAGGATGGGCGTATGCACCCAGGAAAAGTGCTGGCTGTGGAAGTAGTCATGCACGGCGCGCGCCGCTTCGGAGCGGATGCGGAAGGCCGCGCCGTACTTGTTGGTGCGCATGCGCAGGTGGGCGATGCCGCGCAGGAACTCGTCGGAGTGGCGCTTCTTCTGCAGAGGGAAGGATTCGGGATCGGCCAGGCCGAACACGCGGATGCTCTCGGCACGCACTTCCCACTTCTGTCCCTTGCCGGGGGAGGCCACCAGCTCGCCGGTGACGGCCACGGAAGCGCCGGTGTTGGCATCGCCCAGGCCTTCGTGGGCGGCGGTGCCCGCATCCACGATGCACTGCATGTTGGTCAGGCAGGAACCGTCGTTGATCTCCACGAAGCTGAAGTCCTTGGCATCGCGGCGGGTGCGGATCCAGCCGCAGACGGTGATCTGGCGCTGCGGGGCCTCGGAGGCCAGGGCATTGACGATAAGGGTGCGTTGCATGACGACTCCTTGTGTCGCAAAAAGGTAGAATGTGTATGGATAAGGCTCTTGCCGTATGTTCGGGACAGGGGGAGCGGTCCTGTGAGCGGAACGCACCCCAACACGTTACTATAACGGCAAAGACGGCGCCCTTCAAGGCCGGGAGCCGGGGCGGCGCCGGGGGATGGAGCTTGGTTTTTGGGCGGGAACGTGCTTAGATGGAGGGATGGGACTGCCCTCCATCCCCGGCAGTCATGAAACAAGGAGACTCGGACATGAAAAAGATCGCCACGCTGGCCCTGTGCGTCCTGATGCTGGCCCTGACGGCCCCCGTGATCCAGGCGGCCACCCCCCAGGCCGGAGCGCCCAAGGCCGACAAGCCCGCCAAAGTCGATGCCCGCAGCACGCCCGTCTGGGTGGAGCTGGAAGGGACGGACAGCATCGGTGCCCGCCTGGGCATGCGCCTCAAGGAAGCCTTCAACGGCAGCAACCTCTTCAGCCTCACGGACAAGGACATGCCCAAGATGCGCCTGCTGGTGAGCACGCAGTCCGAATTCCCCGGCCGTCCGGGCGTGGGCTCCGTGTACTCCATCTGCTGGACCTTCACCCAGGGCGAAGGCTACCTGGGCTATCTGCTGGCCCGCGAAGTGGGCACCCTGACCTATGAGGAAATCGACGCCCTGGTCAACCGGCTGGTGGAGCGCACCGACGGTCTCTCGGTCAAGTACAGCAACCTCTGGAAGTAGTTTTTTCTGGGAAAAGGTCGCTCTGCGCTGTTGAAAAAGCCGCTGTCCCCTTGGGGACGGCGGCTTTTTGCATGGCAGGACATTGTACGCGGGAAGATGTGTTGACGAGGGGAAAGGAGGCCCTTTGGGCTGGCGCGACAAAAGGGCCTCCTTCCCCCTCGTGCTCCCCCTTCCTCCCCAAAACGCGCTCATGGCGTCCCGTGCTCCGCACAGGACGCGGATATCCGTCATGACGGGCGGTCGGGGGAGCTGCAAACGGCCGTGCCGTCATGGGGCAGACCGGGACAGACGCAGGAAGCGGAGGGGAAAAAGGTCAGTTCCCCATGCGGGTGACGTGCAGGCGGGCGGCCAGGGCCTCCAGCACGCGGGCGGGCGTGACGTTGAAGCCCAGGGCCTCCTGCGCCTCGTTGAACCAGAAGCAGCACTGGACGCGCTTCTCGCGGGGCAGCAGGGCCAGGGCCGTGTCCAGGGGGCAGAGGGCGTCGTCATTGCCGGACATGACCCGGCTCATGGATTTCTGGCAGGCCAGCAGTATCTGCCCGGCCAGACGGGCGTCCAGGGCGTTGCGGGCGCCGGTGCGTTCGAACAGGCCGCGACCGCTGGTGATGAACAGGGCCAGGGCCTCTTCCCAGGGCTGGAGGGCCGGATCACGGGAGAGGCTGTCGGGCCAGGGCAGGGTCAGGCAGAGGGAGCGCGAGACCAGCGTGGGCAGGAGCTGTTCGCGCTGGGCGGCCAGCAGGACGAAGCAGGAGGAGAGCGAGGGTTCTTCCAGCGCCTTGAGCAGGGCATTGGCCGCATTGCTGCGGTTCTGTTCCACGCCCATGAGCAGCACCACGCGGCGGCCCTGACCGTGGGGAGCGTCGCGCAGCTTTTGCTTGAGCTCGCGGATGTTGTCCATGTTCAGGGCGCGGATGGGGCCGGGATGGGCCTCGTCGTCGGCGTTGCTGATGCGGCCGTCGTAGGCCAGCACGTCCAGATGTTCACCGGCATCGATCTGCATGCAGGTGGGGCAGATGAGGCAGGGCCCGCCCTCGCCGCCCGGCTGCTGGCAGTTGACGCAGGCGGCCCAGTAACGGGCCGCGGCCAGGCGCTGGGGCTCGGTGCCGCCTTCCAGCAGCAGGACCTGCGGCGGGTTGGCGGCCAGGCGGTGGAGCACCTCGCGGATGCGGTCGAAGTCCGGCGTGCTGATGTCCTGGAAAAGCGGCATGGCGTCCCTCGCGGTGCGGGAGCGTGATGGTCACGCACATGGCAGGGCTGCCCTGATGCGCCTCAGGCTCCACCAAAGATGGTTGGAAGGAAAAGGACCGGCCGGACAGGGTGGCATACGCCGCCGGCCGTCATGGTCCAAGCTCCCCCTGATAAAAGTTTTTGGAAAAGAGAGGGGGGAGCGCGAGGGGGGAGAGGGAGAACCTTTTTTCAAAAAGGTTTCCCTCTCCCCCCTCGCAGGATCTATCTCAAGCGCGAACGCTTAACGGACGATGGTCTGGGCGCGGTCGGCACCCACGGAGATGAAGGAGACGCGCACGCCGGTGAGTTCTTCGATGCGGGCGATGTAGGCGCGCACGTTGTCGGGCAGCTGCTCGACGCTGGTGCACTGGCTGATGTCGTCCTCGAAGCCGGGCATTTCTTCATAGATGGGCTTCACGCGGCCCAGGGCGCCTTCTTCCTGCGGGGGGTATTCCAGACGCTGGCCGTCCAGTTCGTAAGCCACGCAGATCTGCAGGGCGGGCAGGTTCTGGAGCACGTCCAGCTTGGTCAGGGCGATGTCGGTAAGGCCGCACAGGCGCACGGTCTCGCGCAGGATGACCACGTCCAGCCAGCCGCAGCGGCGCGGACGGCCGGTGGTGGCGCCGAACTCATGACCGTTGGTCTGGATGTAGCGGCCGGTGTCGTCTTCCAGCTCGGTGGGGAAGGGGCCGGAGCCCACGCGGGTGGTGTAGGCCTTGACGATGCCCACCACGCGTTCCAGGGCGGAGGGGCCCACACCGCTGCCGGCGGCGGCGGAGCTGGCCACGGTG
Source organism: Desulfovibrio sp. SGI.102 (assembly GCF_050314315.1). Classification (NCBI taxonomy): domain Bacteria; kingdom Pseudomonadati; phylum Thermodesulfobacteriota; class Desulfovibrionia; order Desulfovibrionales; family Desulfovibrionaceae; genus Desulfovibrio; species Desulfovibrio sp. SGI.102. The sequence continues at coordinate 18,837 of NZ_JBNPNC010000009.1, forward strand.
CTGGAGGAGGTCACGAAGGGATAGGTGCCGTGGTCGATGTCCAGATGGATGCCCTGGGCGCCTTCGAACAGGATGTCCTGACCGGCGGCCTGGGCCTTCTGGATCTCGGAGGAGGCGTCCTTCAGATAGGGCGTGATGCGCGGGGCGATGGCCAGCAGCTCTTCGCAGACCTGGTTCTCGTCCAGGGTGTCGTACTTGTAGAGCTCGCGCAGCAGGACGTTCTTTTCCAGCAGGGCGTGATGCACTTTTTCGCGCACCAGCTGCGGGTTGGTGAGGTCACCGGCACGCAGGCCCACGCGGGAAGCCTTGTCCTCATAGCAGGGGCCGATGCCGCGGCCGGTGGTGCCGATCTTCTTGCCGGCACGCTTGGCTTCGCGGGCATTGTCCAGGCTCTTGTGGTAGGGCATGATCAGGTGGGTCTTTTTGCTGATGCCCAGACGGCTGGGGGACACGTCGATGCCCTTGGCCGCCAGTTCGTCCACTTCCTTGAGGAAGACGAAGGGGTCCAGCACCACACCGTTGCCGATCAGGCAGTTTTTGCCCTCGTGCAGGATGCCCGAGGGGATCAGGTGCAGGATGGTCTCCTTGCCCTGGACCTTGATGGTGTGGCCGGCGTTGTTGCCGCCCTGGAAACGCACGATCAGCCCGCTCTGCGCGCTGAGCATGTCCACAATCTTTCCCTTGCCCTCGTCGCCCCACTGGGCGCCGATAATGACCGTATTTGCCATATATCCACCTGCACTGCCCGCATGGCGCGGGCCAAGGCTGAAGTTTTGTCGTCCACACGCGAAAACCCCGTAGCCTGACGACTAAGGGGAACAACGTTGGCCGCAATGCCTTAGTTTTTTCTAGCCGCTAACAGCGGACAAGTCAAATGCCGGGGCCACCGGGGGAGAAAAATGGGTAAAATTTTATGAGATCCGTGTCCCGGCAGGGGCGGGGCCGCGAAAAAAGGGGGGAAGGGACATCCCTGCCGGGATGCTCCTTCCCCCCTTTCATGACGCTGCCGGAGCAGCGGGACCGTTATTGGTAGGCGCCTTCACGCGTGCACTTGGAGGCATCGAACAGGGTGCCTTCCATGCGGTACTGTTCGAAGATGTAGGCGTTCTCCTTGTGTTCGCTCCAGCGCGCGCCGCCGCGGGCATGGGTGAGGATGCGCGGCTTGGGCAGGGCGGCCGGGTCACGCATCTCGAACTCGTCGGAGGTGCCGACGCCCTGCAGGGCCAGGGTGGGCACGTCGGCGCTGGACATGAAGGCATCGCTGATGCGCAGCTCGCCGCGCTGATGGGGTTCCTTGACCATCAGGAGGGCGTGGGGACGGCCGGGAGCGTAGGGCGCGGTCTGGAAGACGGTGCCGTCGGGGAATTCCTTGCCGTCATTGTAGGTACGCTCCACCATGGGGCTGTCGCTTTCGCCGTGGTCGGAGACCAGGATGATGCGCGTGTTGTCGTAGATGCCGGCTTCCTTGAGCTGGTCGAAGAAGATCATCAGGTAGCGCAGCAGGTGGCGTTCGGCGTAGTAGTGTTCGGGCAGCAGGCCGTCGACGAAGAAGAGCTGGCCCTCGGTGGCCGGATAGGGGTCGGCCACGATCTCGGGCTGGCCGTCCTTGAGGTCGGGGGCGTAGTGCCACATGTAGTGGGACAGCATGGTGTAGAAGACCTTGGCCGTGCTGCGCGGGGCATCGGTGGTGATGCCCGAGGTGAAGGCGAAGCGGAAGAAGGCGTCGCCCGCGCGGCAGGCGTCCATGCTGGCCACCAGGATGCCGTCGCCGGCGTCATGCCAGTTGCCGTCGTCGTAGATCTTCTGCTTGATGATGTTGGGCGAGGCCTGGAACAGGCCCAGCATGGCGAAGAAGCTGCTGAAGTCCCGCAGGCTGGTGCCCTGGTGGTACTTGAGCTGGAAGTCGTCCTTGACCTGGGGCACGGTGGTGACGTTCTCCACCTTGCCGAGGTGACGTTCGTAGAAGTCCTGGTTGAAGAACTCCAGGCCGTTGAGCATGCAGACGTCGTAGCCGTGGGCCGCGAAGTTGCGGGGCATCACGGCAAAGGCGCTGTTGATGTTCTCTTCCAGGGTCACGTCGCGGCGGGCGTTGACGGCCGCCGGGCTGTAGGCGTGGCCGCCGTAGATGCTGGGCAGGCTCATGACCGTGGCGTCGGCCATGGAGATGGTGTCGGGGTACCAGACGAAGCCGTCCATGCCCTTGCGGAAGCCGTTGGTGAACCAGGGGTCGTCCAGCATCCGTTCGATATGGCCGCCGGTGAACATGTCCATGACGATGACGATGACGTTTTCGCCGTCCTTGGAATAGGACTGCATGTCAGCCACATAGGCGGGCGGGGTGAAGCTGGTCTTGGCCTGTTCGGGCTCTTCGGCGGTCAGGGCGTTCCAGGCCGTGAGGGCCACCAGGGAGAACACGGCGATGGAGAGCACGCGCGGCAGCTGCAGGCGCACCTTGGGGAAGGCGAACAGCAGGGCCGTCAGGCCCAGGGCCACCAGCACGGGCAGCAGGCCGTCCTTGAAGGTGCTCATGGGGCCGGTGAGGGCGGCCTCACGCAGGAAGCGGATGCCGTCCAGGGCGCCGAAGTGGCCGGGCAGCACGAAAAGGTTCACGAAGGCGAGGCTCAGGGCCCAGAAGGCCACGAAGGCCGGGATGGTCTTGGCCTTGGCCGGGAACCAGAGCCAGAGCACGAAGACCACGAAGAAGGTCAGCGAAAGGTAGCGCACCATGCCCAGCAGCACGTCCAGGGGACCGGCGGCGAAGAAGTTGGGGTCGCTGGCGTAGGACTGGAAGGGCACGTACAGGAAGATCAGGATGGCCAGACCGGCGCAGGACAGGCTGTAGACCGAGCGCATGGTGGCGGCCATGACGGTGTTCATGCCGCCCTGGGCAAAGCCGGGCTTGCGGAAACGGGGCAGGCGGATGGGCAGGCGCAGGTTCTGGAGCAGGAAGAAGACGTTGTTCATGGTCCAGAAGATGAGCAGGGCCGAGGCCGCGCTGTACAGCAGCGCCAGGAAGAAGAAGGCGATGATGATGGCCTGCAGGGTGTCCTTGCGCGTCAGGCCCGGGGTGGTCAGCGTGGCGATGATGTTGACCACGGTCATGACGATGGGCAGGGCGTTGACGCCCCAGAGCAGGCCGTCGGGCTGCGAAAGGTCGGGGATCATCAGGCAGGGCTGGCCCTGCAGCTGGGTGAGCCCCAGGATCATGTAGTACGCGCCGGTCAGGAAGGGGATCTGCAGGGCCACGCCGAAGGCCGAACGGACGGCCAGCAGCGGATGGTAGGCGTAGCGCTTGTAGAGGTTGTTGATGCGGCGCTGGCGCTCGGCCCCCTTGGATTCCTTGCGGATGCGGGCCAGCTGCGGGGCCATGATCATCTGGAGTTTCTTTTCCCGGGCCTGGGTGCCCACGGCCAGACGTCCCAGGGGGATGAAGGCCACGGCGCTGATGCAGGACAGGACGAGGATGCTCAGGCCGTAGTTGTGGGTGAACTGGAGGCTGCCGAGATAGATGGCCCGGTAGATGATCTCGATGGGCAGGATGAATATTTCATACAGAAGCGACATGGCGTTTCCTTGAAAGCATATCCGGCAAGGGCCGTGCTATTTCGTTTTGGTGGCGGCAGCTTCGGCCGCGTGTTCGGCGTCCATGCGGGCCAGGGTGTCCACGGTCCACTGGGCGATGGCTTCACCGCTCCGGCCCCAGCAGGCCACGGATTCCTCGCGGAAGGCGGCGATGGCGGAGGAAGGCGTCTTGAGGGCGCGTTCCACCACGGGCACGATGTTGTTGAAGTCCTCGGGCGAGACCACTTCGCCCAGACGGGCGGCCACGGTGTCTTCCCAGATGACGCCCAGGTCCGCCACCTCGTAGAGTTCGGGGTTGCGCACGGGGATGTCCAGGGTGATGACGGGCTTCTCGTAAAGGAAGGCGAAGTCGAAGCGCACGCAGGACTTGTCCGAGATCATGACGTCGGCCCGGCTCATGGAGGCGGTGGCGTCCATCTCGGTATCGAAGCTGACGTTGGGGTAGTCGCGCAGCATCTCGTGGATGGTGTCCAGCATCTCGGTCTCCACCTTGAGGGACTGGGGATGCGGGCGCAGGATCACGTCATAGCCGGCCTTGGCCAGATCCAGCAGGAAGTTGGGGCCGCAGATGTTGAGGCAGCCCTTGTTGCCCCACGAGGGCGCCACCAGCACCACGGGCGGGGTGCTCCGGCCTTCCTTCTTGCGGGCTTTGGCGGCCAGCTCGTCCAGATAGGGCAGGCCCAGGGAGACGCATTCCTTGGGCGGCAGGCCGCGCAGCTCTTCCACCTTGCGGATGCTGGGCAGCATGAAGTCGCCCACCATCAGGACGGCGTCGTAATGGTCCAGGGAGCCTTTCTGGTACATGGCGATGTCGCCCACGCCGTGGCAGATATGGGCCAGGTTGGTCACGCGGCGCGGACGCGGCATGGGGAAGCCGGGCGTGCCGATGTTGGGCGTGGTGGAGAGCATGATGTCGGCGCGGCGACCGGCGGCGCGGGCAAAGGCCGCGGAACCCGTGCCGATGTAGCGCGAGTTCATGAGGTCGTTCTCGATGGTCAGGGCCGGGTCTTCCACATCCATGGTGATGTAGGAGAAGGGCACGCCGCGGCGCAGGAAGGCGTCGATGACGGGCTTGAAGGTGTAATAGTAGCTGCGGCCTTCGGAGAACATGAGGATGCGCTCGTGGTGCAGCTGCTTTTCGGGACGGCGCTCACCCTTGGCCCTGCCCATGATGGCGTAGACGATGTTCTTGACGAAATAGAGCACCGTCCCCACCAGGCTGATGGCCAGGTAGACCAGCACGTTGCCCGTGCCGGGGTCGAGGTAGGCGTAGGAGGGCGCGGGGAACAGGGCTTCCAGCACCAGCCAGAGCCCCAGATAGGCGCCCACGGAAATCAGAAAACCGTGCTTCATGCCAGTTGTTCTCCGCGTTGCAGCAGTTTCAGGTTGCGGTCCATTTCCGCGATGCGGCCACGACCGTAGTCGATGCACTCGCGGTAGAAGCCCCACAGGCCCCAGATGTAATCCACGATGATCATGGCCTTGAGCAGACGGGTGCGGTCAGCGCCGCTGGCTTCGATAAAGGCGTCCAGCAGGGGGCCGGAAAGACGGGTCTCGGTGACGAAGCTGGCGTAGTCCCAGTAGGGCGAGCAGAAGCAGGCGTACTCGAAGTCGATGAGCTTGATGTCGTCGCCCTTGCGCAGGATGTTCTCCAGCACGAAGTCGCGATGGCAGAAGCGCTTCTCGTCGCTGTCCATCTCGCGGGCAAAATCGTAGAACAGGCTGCGCTCATGGTCGGCCAGCAGGTTGACGCCGCTCTGGCGTTCGTAGAGCTTGACCTCGGAAAGCACGGAGAGCACGGCGCTGGGGCCGTACTTTTCGCGGAAGCCTTCGGGCATGCGGATGTCATGCAGGCGGCGCATGATGTCCACCACCCCGCGCACCTCGAACCGGTCCAGGGTGTCGTGGTTCAGGATGCGGTAGCCTTCCAGAAAGTCCGTGGTCTTGATGCCGCCCGCGTAGAAGTGGCACTCGGGCGTGATGTCCAGATCCTTCACCATCTCCAGCATGGCCGCTTCCACGCTGCGGTCGATGATCTGGTCGGTGCCCTGGCCGGGGATGCGCAGCACAAGGCCCTTGCCGTCCAGCTGGATGTGATAGGTGTCGTTGGTCAGGCCCTTGAGCTTTTCGGCCATCTGGGTCTCGGAGCACTGGTCGGCCAGTTCGTCGGGCGTCAGCAGGCCCAGGGAAAGGGCGTCGCTCAGGCTGTCGATCTCGCAGAGCAGCATCTTCACCCGCGTGGCGTAGACGGGCACGCGGTCCAGGATGCGGATGACGGAGTCTTCCCAGTAGTCGTCCGGGCCGCTCCTGTCCAGTTCCTCGCGGATGAGGGCCGCGGCCTCCTCGGTCCAGTAGGAGACGCCGGACATGCAGTAGCCCGAGGGCGAATCCTTGCGCACGGAGACCACGCGGTCGTCGGCATCGGTGATCAGTTCCCATTCATGGCCCTGCTGGGTCTGCTGGCAGATGAACTGCGAGACCCCGGGACGCACCAGGGGCACCACCGGACGGCGGATGTAGGTGTCACCGTCGATGACCAGGCTGTCGCCCAGGCGGTGGGCCACCAGCTGGAGGGAGGAATAGTTGTTGGCCGTGGCATACTGCGCCGAGATGATGAGCTGGACGCCGTATTTGTCCACAAGATAGTTGAAGCATTCGTGCTTGTAACCGACCACCAGGGCGATGTCGGTGACGCCGTCGGCATGGAGCTGGCGGATGGTACGTTCCACCAGCGGATATCCGCCGATGTTGAGCAGGGGCTTGGGCTTCAGATAGGTGAAGGGGCGCAGACGCGTCCCGAAGCCGGCACAAAGAATGTTGGCACGCATGGGAACCACTCCTGTGCGTTGTGCAGGGATGTGACGGACATCCCCGATGCTGGTGAGGGGGACTGCGCTTGCGCAGGAAAACCTTATCCCCCGGGGTTCGCGATCCCGGATGCCGTATCCGGGGTGCGGAGGTTTCTCACGACACGCAAAAAAAGGCAAGGGCTGTCTGGCGGTTGTCGCCGGACGGGGCAGGCCGGGAGGTGCGGAAGACGGCCCGGCCCATGCTGTACAAGGCGAAGCGTTAGTTTTTTGTGAGCGGGATGCAGCGCGGGAAGGGCCCGGCTCAGTCGTCCTTGCGGGAGGGGGCCGTATCTCCCGGCGCGGGGCGGAACGAAAGGACGCGGCAGTGGTGCGGCGCGGGAGCTTCCGCCTGGCCCTGCATCAGGTCGAAGTCGGGGGCCAGGGGCTGGGCCGCGGGGGCGGGGCCGTCTTCATGCGGCTGGGCCTGCTGTGCCCAATAATAGTTGAACAGCTGGTTCTTGTAGCGTTTGGCCTGGATCATGGAAAAGACCAGGACGGCCTCTTCCCAGCGCTGGGTCGGTTCGAAACGGCTGGCGATGGTGGCGTACTTGCTCCACAGCGACATGAGCGACGCCTCGTCGAGGGCGTCCAGCTGGCGGGCAAGGCGGGTGAGCAGTTTTTCCATGGTTTCCTCCGGCAGAAGCGCGTATATCGCGCCGTCGTTATGGCCCATTTGCGGGCCTGCGTCAAATCCGGCGCCCCTCCGAGCCGGGGAGGCCCCTGCCGGCGGGCCTTCCTCCCCCCCCGGGGGACGCACTGGTGGAGAGGGGCGTTTTGTGCTACACCATTGCCGCGCCGCGAAGCGCTTTCACCTTTTTTGCTAGGCATACCTGGAGGCATCATGACGACCGACCTGAAGGCCATGTACAAGAAAGTCCACAAGGACGCTTTTCCCGAGACCATGACCATTTTGCTGGGTGACGAAAAGCTTGTGTACCACAAGCGCGTCTGGACCCTGGACAACGAGGAAAAAGGTCTGCGCTACGGCGAAAACCCCGACCAGCCCGCTGCCCTGTATGAACTGCGTGAAGGTGGCATCACCTGCGGCGGCCTGCGCTGGCGTGGCCCCGGTCAGGGCATCGTGTCGGCCATGACCGAAGCCCAGATGATCCAGGCCGGCAAGCATCCCGGCAAGACCAACCTCACCGACGTGGACAACGGCGCCAACATCCTGCAGTACCTCAGCGAGCGCCCCGCGGCCATCATCCTCAAGCACAACAACCCCTGCGGCGCTGCCTGGGACGACGGCGGCGTGGCCGCTGCCCTGGACAAGGCCTTCTGGTGCGACCGCATCGCCGCTTTCGGCGGCGCGGTGGTGGTCAACCGTCCCTTCACCCGCGAGGCCGCCGAGATGGTGGCCGCCAGCTACTTCGAGGTGGTGGCCGCTCCTGCCTATGAAGAAGGCGCCGTGGAGATCCTCAAGGGCCGCAAGAACCTGCGCATCATGGAACTGCCCGGCCTGGGCCGCCTGGACGAACTGACGCAGTCCGCCTTCCTGGACATCAAGAGCCTGGCCGACGGCGGCATCGTGGTGCAGAAATCTTTCGTGAACCGCATCCTCACCGATGCCGACTTCCTGCCCGCCGAAGCCACGGACAAGAACGGCGTCACCGTCACCGCCCGCAAGCCCAACGCCCAGGAAATGGCCGACCTGCGCTTTGCCTGGGCCGTGGAAGCCGGCGTGACCTCCAACTCGGTCATCTTTGCCCGCAACGGCGCCACCGTGGCCATCGGCACCGGTGAACAGGACCGCGTGGGCTGCGTGGAACTGGCCATCCACAAGGCCTACACCAAGTACGCCGATACCCTGGCCTTCCGCGAGCACAACCTCTCCTTCTACGAGCTCAAGCAGAAGGCCGCCACCGACGCCGCCCTCAAAGCCGCTCTGGACGACATCCAGGCCCGTACCCAGGAAGCCCGCGGCGGTCTGCCCGGCACAGTGCTGATCTCCGACGGCTTCTTCCCCTTCCGTGACGGCGTGGACGCCGCCATGGCCCAGGGCGTCACCGCCATCGGCCAGCCCGGCGGCTCCATGCGTGACACCGAAGTCATCGCGGCCTGCAACGAAGCCAGCCCGCAGGTGGCCATGGTCTTCACCGGTCAGCGTTCCTTCAAGCACTAGTCTCCCGCAGGGCACGACACCGGCCGGTGTCGTGCCCTTTTTTCATATCCGCGGCCCTGCCGCCTTCCCGTCAGCCAAGGATGCCCGCCGTGTCTTCCCATCCCCGCACGCCCCGCACCGGGGCCTCGTCCGCCCGTATCTGCATCTCCGCCCTGTCCGGGGGCGGCGGCAAGACCCTGCTCTCGCTGGGCCTGGCGCGGGCCTTTTCCCGGCAGGGGCTGGCCGTCCAGCCCTTCAAGAAAGGCCCGGACTATATCGACGCGGCCTGGCTCTCGCTGGCGGCCGGACGGCAGGCCAGCAATCTGGACCCCTATTTCCTGTCCCCCGCGCGTCTGCGGGCCCTGTTCCGTCATGTGATGGGGCGCAGCGGGGCCCGGCTGGCCCTGCTGGAAGGCAACCGCGGCCTTTTCGACGGCATGGACGTGCGCGGCTCCTGCGCCACGGCCGAACTGACCCGCACGCTGGACTGCCCTGTGCTGCTCAGTCTGGATTGTACCAAGATGACCCGTACGGCCGCTGCCCTGGTGGCCGGGGTACGGAATTTCGAGCCCGGCCTGCGTCTGGCGGGCGTGGTGCTCAATCAGGTGGCCTCGGCCCGGCACGAAGGCATTTTGCGTGAGGCCATCACCACCTACACGGACGTGCCCGTACTGGGGGCCATCCCCCGCCTGCGGGAGAATCCCCTGCCGGAACGGCACATGGGGCTCGCCTTGCTGTGCGGTGACGATCTGAGCCCGCAGGCCCAGGAGATATTGGAAAAACTGGCCGATGTGGTGCGCGACCATGTGGACATGGACCGCGTGTTGTCCATCGCCGATGACCTGCCCGCTCTGCCCGAAGAGCCGGATTTCTGGGACGAGGCCGCCTGGGCCGGCGAGGGCGCTGTGGCCTCTTCCGGCGAAGGGCAGCCTGTGGTCTGCTCCGAGGCTCCGGCCCCCGCTGCCGGGGCTGGGACGTCCCCCCGGGCGGATGCCCCGCGCATCGGCTATGTGCGCGACCGGGCCCTGTGGTTCTATTATGAGGAGAACCTCGAAGCCCTGCGCCGGGCCGGCGCGGAGCTGGTACGCCTTTCCCTGCTGGATGACGCGGCGTGGCCGGAGCTGGACGGCCTGTATCTGGGCGGCGGTTTCCCCGAAGACTGGGCCCGGGAGCTGTCCGCTTCGCCGCATCTGGCCCGGCTGGGTACACTGGCCGCCAAGGGCTTGCCCATCTACGCCGAATGCGGCGGCTTCATGGTCCTGGCTTCGGCTCTGGAGCGTGACGGGCAGCGCTGGCCCATGAGCGGCATCTTTCCCGTGGAGACCCGCTTCTGTCCCAAGCCGCAGGGCCTGGGCTATGTGCGGGCCGACGTGGTGCTGCCCAATCCCTATTTCCCCCAGGGCTCTGTCCTGCGCGGACATGAGTTCCACTACTCCCTCTGCCACGAGCCTGCCGCCGTCAGCGGCCGTCTGGATCATGCCCTGCGCCTGCGCAAGGGCACGGGCATGGGCCGCGATGCCGAGGGCCACGGCCGGGATGGTCTGGTGAGCGGCCGGGTCTGGGCCGCCTATTGTCATATCTTTGCGCCGGCAGTGCCCGGATGGGCCCCCCGTTTCGTGGAGCTGGCCCGTTGCTACCGCCAGGAACGGACTGGGGGATAGAAAAGGTTTTTATGAGGGGGGAGAGGGACACCTTTTTGGAAAAAGGTTCTCCCTCTCCCCCCTCATGCTCCCCCCTTTCCCTTCCAAAAACTTTTATCAGGAGGCGTCGCAGGATATGGCGGGCCTGCTGACAGGGCTGCGGCGGGTACGATCAACGGACAGGAATTCGCCCTGTCTGGTTTTGATGAGAGAAAAGGCAGCGTTCCCGGAATATTGGCTCCGGGAACGCTGCCTTTTTTGCTGTGGGGGAACGGAGGATGCGGGAAGGGAGCGGTGACCGGAGGCAGCCCGAAGAGCCTGCCCATGGTTGATGCAGGCGTCTTGCGGGGCCCGGCAGCAGAGATATGGGGCTCCCCCCAGTGTGTCCTGTGCGTTCCTAAAAACGGTTCAGGATGAGCTTGTCCAGGGCCAGCTTGGGCACATAGTGCACCTGCTCGGCGTCACGCCAGTAGCCCAGGGCGCCGCTTTCGGGCACGTCGGCCACACGGCGCACTTCCTTGGCCACGCCAAGGCCCAGGACCAGCGTGGGGCGCAGGTCGTCGGGAAGCTGGACCAGTTCGCTCACGCCGCTATGGTCGAACGAGGCGATCATGCAGCAGCCCCAGTCACGGCTGGAGGCCGCCAGCTGGATGGTCTGGGCCGCGATGCCGGTATCCAGCCAGACCAGGTCGCCCGCGTTCTTGGGCATGCTCATGACGATGAAGCCCGTGGGGCGCTCACCGGGGAAGGGCCCCCCCCAGTCCTTGAGGGCCGCCGCCCATTTGGTCATGCCGAACAGACGCCGGCAGGTCTCGCCGGGGCCCACGAGGCTGTAACGCAGTTGCTGGGCGTTACGGGCGCAGGGGGTCAGGCGGGCGCAGTCCACCAGCCATTCCAGATCCGCCATCTGCAGCGGACGCTCTTCTTCGAAACGGCGGCAGGTACGGGCCGCCAGTGCCAGTTGCTTGAAATCCATATGGGCTCCGCAGGTGAGAAGGGATCGCCGGGATCGCCCGGCGGGGAGGAGAAAAAAATAGCACCTGCCGGAGCACGCGTCTACCGTGGGCAGAGCGGCTGCGGCGAAGCGGAAGGCATGGTCGGGATGCGATGTGGCGGCACGGCCGGGAAATGCTGGCGGGCAGGGCGAACAGACCTGCAGTCACATAAATGGAGCTGGGGGAGAGGATTTGTCTGCGCAGGGCCGTAGGGGAGCCATCGTGCCGTCCGCAGCTCTCGGGCACGGCGCCATGCAGAGAACCTTGGCGTATGGCCTGCTGCGGGCGGTCAAAGACAAGAAAGGGGAGACGCCTGTGGGCGTCCCCCCTGAAAAATCATGGCGGCCTGGCCTAGCGGTGCTGGCTCGTGTGATCGAAGGCCAGGGCGTAGAGATGGTGGAAAAAGTCCACATACTCCACATGCACATGGTCCGGGGTCTTGATGCGCGCCGGGGCGAAATTGAGGATGGAGGTGATGCCCGCATCCATCAGGTGCTGGGCCGCACGCTGGGCGCGTTCGGGCGGCGTGGTGATGATGCCGATCTCGATGTTCTGCTCGGCCACCATGGCCTTGAGATCCTTGGTGCAGTGCACTTCCAGGCCGTGGACGATCTCGCCGATCTTGAAGGGGTCGCAGTCGAAGATGCCCACGATGTTGAAGCCGCGGGCGCGGAATTCACCGTGGTTCAGGATGGCTTTGCCCAGGTTGCCGACGCCCACGAGCGCCATGCGCCATTCACGGTCGACCCCCAGGGAGGAGGTGATGGCCGCAATAAGGGAGGTTATGTGATAGCCCACGCCGCGGATGCCGAATTCGCCGAAGTAAGCCAGGTCCTTGCGGACCTGGGAGCCGTTGACCCCGCAGGCTTCGGCCAGGGGGTTGGAGGAGATGACTTCAACGCCGTCGCGCGCAAAATTTTCCAGCACCTGCACATAGGTGGCCAGGCGCTGGATCGTGGCGCGGGGGATGTGTTTGCTTTTGGGTTCCGTGGGCATAATCAATACCTGCTCAAGCTTGTGATGCTTTTGTGAAATTTAGTCTTTTCAATTTACTGGAAAAAAAAAGAATCCGCAAGCACCGGAAATACAACCTTTATTCCTTGCATGCCCGGGCTGGCGAAATGATATGCCAATATAATCAGTCTGCTGGCGGTGTGAATGGGGGAAAAGGAAAAAAGTTGGATTTTAGAAAATATTTTTAAAAGTTTAGGGATGTCCTTTCAGCACCCGGGGTTGAGGCCGGTCCGCAGGAAAAAAGACATTTTGTTATATTGTGAAATAATTCCGTGAAGGGGCGAACAACCACGGCCTGCGCAGGACCAAAAAAAAGGGGGGACCGAAGTCCCCCCGTTGCAGCATTACTGCCTGGACGGCCTACGCATAGGGGTTGGCGTACAGCAGGATGAAGCTGATAACCAAGGCGTAAATGGCCAGGGATTCGATGAAGGCGAAGGCCAGGATCATGGTACCGGTCACTTTGCCGCTCACGTCAGGGTTGCGGGCGATACCTTCGCAGGCGCCCTTCAGGCCCAGACCCATACCGATACCGCAACCGAAAGCGGCGATGCCGATGCCGAGAGCGGCGGCCAGGCAGGTGTAACCCAGGGAAGCGGAATCAAGCTGGTTGGCGGCGAAAGCCATGGAAGCCATACCCAGCAGGGCCACGGTGTTCAGGGCGATCATCAGAAGTTTGCGCATGTGACACTCCTTCAACAGTTTGTATAAGTTGGGTCGTTTCCGACCATTCCCCACATATTCGGGGCTGCCGCAAGGGCAGCGGGCTGATTAATGTTCCGGGGCCTCGATGGCGCCCTTGATGTAGAACATGGTCAGCATGAAGAACACAAAGGCCTGCATGGTCTTGCCCAGCAGGAACAGGGCGTAGATCGGGATGGTGCCCAGGATGGGAGCCATGATGAAGAAGAGCACCATAACGATTTCTTCACCGCGGATGTTACCGAAAAGACGGAGAGACAGAGAGACGGGACGCGACAGGTGCGACACGATCTCCAGGGGGAACATCAGCGGGATGAGGAACTTGGAGGGCCCGGTGAAGTGGTGCACGTAGTGCGCCTTCCAGCGGATGATGCCCAGGGCGTTGTAGAACACGAGCACGAACAGGGCCATGCTCACGGTGGTGTTCAGGTTGGCCGTGGGGGCGTCGAAGCCGGGGATCAGGCCCAGCAGGTTCATGCCGAAAATGTAGATGAACATACCGGCCAGCAGCGGCACGAAGCGGCGGCCGGCCTCGCCCATCGTGTTGCAGATGAAGTTCTCGATGGTGTCGATGAGAGCTTCAAAGAAGTTCTGCATGCCTCCGGGCACCAGGGTCAGGCGACGGCGCACGAGATAGGCCACCACGAAGAGCACGGCCATACAGACCCAGGAGTAGAAGACATGTTTGAATTCCACCACCTGTCCGCCGATCGTGATCTGGTCCATGTTGCAGAACGTGGAGAGTAATACCGGATGCGGCAAACCACCAGCCATGAGACATGCCTCCTGCTCGGTTAAGGTGAAAAATCCGGCGCTAGCGCTTTCCGGCCGCGCGGCTTGCCCACGCGTAGGTAATGAGCGCCAATGCCGTGGCGGCGGCCAACCCTCCCAGCAGGGCCGTCAGCGGCGCCCCGCACACTGCAAGGGCCACATAGGTCACCACGGCCAGTACGGCCAGTCTGCCTCCCCAGCGCAAGAGCACCACGCGCAGGAACGCCGTACTGTATTCACCAAGGGGCTGCCGCAAGAAAAAGCGGGCCAATCCCCAAAAAGTCCAAGTAATCATTGCCGCGCCCACGCCAAACCAGAACAGGCCGGGCATGTGCGCATAACCGACGCCGCCCATCCCAAGGCAAATGCCGGTAAACAAAATCAAATTCCGCACCAGCGGCAGAATGACCGGATGACTTATACCCCGACGCCAGAGCCAGTTGTCAATATCTTTCAGCAAGGGTCCCAACATTATCCGTCATTGCGGTCGTGACCGCCGGTCTTCGTGCCTTCGCCCTCGGGGGCTTCCGGGCTGGTCGTGCCGTTGCGCAGCTGCGCCGTGGGGGCCCTGCCGACGGTTTCCCGGCTGACGGCGGCGGTTTCCGCCGCACAGGCCCGGGCGATGCTGTCCGGGACGACCGTTTTTTTCTTCACCGTGACGCGCTCCGGCCTGTCGGCCAGGGCTTCGGCACGTTTTTGTTCTTCTTCGCGGGACATCTTGCGCAGCAGGCGCTGGGTATCCTCATAGACGTTCATGAAGCCGGCGATGATCCCGATGACCAGGAAGACCAGCTTCAGCCAGGGACCCGTCTCCAGCCAGGCGTCGAGTCCGTAGCCTATGGCGAAACCCACCAGCGGGCCGCTCACCATATGCATGCCGATGGTGCCCGTGGTGGCAAGGGATTCCATGCCCTTGCTCTGCTGTTTGAAAATGTCCTTCAGTGACACGTTTTCTCCTGCCTTCGGCTGTGATGACGGGCGGGTGAGGATCGCAAAATCCTTTGCACCCCCTGAAGCCGTGTCAATGTACAAATTATCACAATGGCATCGCTGCGTCAATGCAATTTGTGGATTTGCACCGGCTCCCCGTCCGGAAGACCTTGTGAAGGGTTGCTCTATCTTATTGAAAAATAAATTGTTTTTTAACTATCTGACATATTTTATAAAAAGGATCAAAAACCCCGGAAGCGTCAAAAATCCGTACCGTGCGACACCGGCAAAAGGGGGCCGTCTCAGGCGCGACGCTGCCAGCAGCTCACGCTTTCCACGTGCGGGCTATGGGGGAAGAGGTCCAGGGGCGTCACCTGCACCAGCTCATAATCGGCGGACAGCATCCGGGCATCGCGGGCCAGAGTAGCCGGGTTGCACGAGATGTAGACCAGGCGCTCCGGAGCCAGATGGAGCAGGGCCTCCAGCGCTTCCGGGGCCACACCGCCGCGCGGCGGGTCCAGCAGGGCATGATCCCAGTGCCCGGGGCCGTGCTTGCGGGCCAGGGCCGTCAGCAGGCGGGCGGCGTCCCCGGCCTCGTAGCGGCAATGGCCGAAGCCGAAACGGCGGGCATTGCGCTCCGCCAGGAGCACGGCGCGGCGGTCGTATTCCATGCCCAGCACCTCGTCGAAATGTCCCGCGGCCAGCAGGCCAGGAGCCCCCGCACCGCAATAGACATCCAGCAGACGGCGGGGCGTCACGCCCGCCTGGGGGGAGAGGAGCAGATCCACGGCCGTGGCGGCCAGCAGTTCGGCGGCCCGGCTGTTGACCTGAAAAAAGGATGCGGGATCGATACCGAACCAGCGGCCGCCCAGGGGCAGATACAGCGGCGCCCCGTCGTCCGGCAGGGCCTCGCCCCGGCGGTCGAGGCAGAGCACGCGCGTCTCTCCGGCCACCAGAGCGTCAGGGGTGGCACGTTCCTCATGGACGAAGGCCTGGATGTGCGGGAAGGCGTCCAGCAGTGCCCGGCCCATGCGGGCCACGGTACGGCGCTGTTCCGCCGTGCCCGGGCTGGTGACGCAGGTGAGCCACCAGCGGCGTCCCGGGGCATCGTCCGCGGCGGCCTGTGCCGGAGCGGGATCGGGCCAGCCGTAGCGCACCACCAGGAAGCGCCAGAAACCGCAGTCTTCCGTAGCCGGACGTTCCCGCCGGGGGCGGCGCCCGCGATTCTTTTCCGCCCGGGGCCGCAGACGGCCTTCCTCGGCGGCGCTGCGCGGCGGCACATAGGCGGGCAGGCCGCTGCGGGCGGCCAGATCGGCGCAGGCCGTGACCAGCTCCAGCCCCTCGCCGGGCGGCAGGGCGCAGCCGGGCACCGGCAGCACCCGCAGGCCGCCGCGTCGGCGCAGGCCCAGGCACAGGCCGCTGCCGTCGGCAGGGCCGAAGGCGAATTCCATCTTGTTGCGGAAGGCCCGCTGTTCCGGGGAGCCCAGAGCGGGCCGCAGGGGCAGGGCCGCATCACGGCCCAGACCGCCGATGCGCTCCAGGGCATCGCGTACCAGCTGGCCTTTCCAGCGCAGCTGGGCCGCATAGGGCAGGCGCTGCCAGGGACAGCCGCCGCAATCCTCGCCGTGGGGACAGGTGTCCGCCGCCAGGGCCACGTCCTCCAGCACCGCCGTACGCTGGGCCTCCCAGAAGCGTTTCTGGCGGCGGATGATGCGGGCCCGTACCGTCTGGCCGGGCAGGGAGCCCGCGACGAAAATGACAGGCCCGCCGTCCTCGGGGCGGTGCAGGCCGCGGCCGTCGTGGCTCAGGGTGTCGATACGGCAAACGATCTCATCGGTCATGGCGGAACAGGGGGTTGGAGTGGCGGGGAACAGGCCGGAGAGGCCTGCGGCACGATGATCTTTCTTGTAGCGGCTTTGCCCCGGGCTGGCAATGCGCGGCAGGGCGGAGCAAAGGGGGACAGCCGTCCCTCTGCGGCGGGAAAAGCGCGTCCGGCGCGGAAAAAAAGCGGCGGAAGGCAAAAAAGCATTGCCTCCCGCCGCTTCCTGTGCTATGCAACGCAACTGGCCTACGCCTCTGTCTGGCCCCGACTACCGCGCGTCCCACCACAGGATGCGTGGCCTGTGGCGCGGCCAAGAACAAAAATCACTTGACTTTTCTTGTAGCATGAGGCAAACAGGCCTCTCTCTTTTCGGAGGTTTAAGAGCATGTACGCTATTATTGAAACGGGCGGCAAACAGTACCGCGTCGAAGAAGGTTCCAAGATCGTTGTGGAAAAGCTCGCTGGCGAAGCCGGCAGCGAAATCAAGCTGGACAAGGTGCTGATGCTTGGCGGCGCCGACGTGAAAGTGGGCGCTCCCTATGTGGAAAACGCTGCCGTGACCGCCGAAGTGGTGGAACAGGGCCGCGGCGCCAAGGTCATGGTGTTCAAGCGCTGGCGTCGTAACGACTCGCGCAAGCTGCGCGGTCATCGTCAGGACTGCACCACCATCCGCGTCAAAAGCATTAACGGCTAGCTTGACGGCGTGTCCCTGCGGGGACGCACGGCAATCTGCCTTGTAAGGAGTATACCATGGCTCATAAGAAAGCAGGCGGCTCTTCGCGTAACGGCCGCGACAGTGCGGGCCAAAGACGCGGCGTGAAGCGCTTTGGCGGCCAGAACGTGCTGGCTGGCAACATCATCGTGCGTCAGCTCGGCACCAAGATCTATCCCGGCACCAACGTGGGCATGGGCAGGGACTACACCCTGTTCGCCAAGGTTGACGGCGTGGTGCGTTTTGAAAAGTACATCCGCAAGCGTCGCGTGCTTACCCGCGTGCATGTGGAAGCCCCCGTTGCCGAATAACGGCGCGGCAAGGCGTGATTTTTGAAGGGAAGAGGCCGCAGGGCTTCTTCCCTTTTTTGCTTTTTTCAGGCCCCTGCGGCCTGCGGTACGCCCGCAAGGCGTCCCGAAGATCAGGGTGGTGACACCCGGGAGATTTTTCATGCGTTTTGTGGACGAAGCTACTATCCAGGTCCGGGCCGGCAAGGGCGGCCACGGCTGCGTGTCTTTCCGGCGTGAAAAGTTCGTGCCCCGCGGCGGGCCGGACGGCGGTGACGGCGGCAAGGGCGGTTCCGTCATCCTCAAGGCGGACAGCCGCCTGCTTTCCCTTTATGACTTCCGCCTCAAGCGCCAGTACGAGGCCCGCAACGGCCAGCCCGGCATGGGCAGCCAGTGCAACGGCCGCAAGGGCGATGACCTCATCCTGGGCCTGCCCGTGGGCACCTTGGTCTATGCCCGCGACGAGATGGGCGAGGAATACCTGCTGGCCGACCTGCGCGAGCCCGACATGGAAGTGGTGGCCGCCCAGGGCGGTCGCGGCGGCATGGGCAACGAGCATTTCAAGACGTCCACCATGCGCGCCCCGCGTTTCGCCCAGCCCGGCGAGCCCGGCGAGGAACGCGAACTGCGCCTGGAACTGAAGATCCTGGCCGACGCCGGCCTGCTGGGCCTGCCCAATGCGGGCAAGTCCACCTTCATCTCGCAGGTCTCGGCGGCGCGGCCCAAGATCGCGGCCTATCCCTTCACCACGCTGACGCCCAATCTGGGCGTCATGATCGACGAATACGATCCTGACCGCCGCATGGTCATCGCCGACATCCCCGGCCTCATCGAGGGCGCCCACGAAGGCCAGGGCCTGGGCCACCGTTTCCTCAAGCATGTGGAGCGCACCCGCTTCCTGGTGCACATCCTCAGCATCGAGGACGTGAGCGACGACAATCCCTGGGCCGGTTTCGAGCTCATCAACGAGGAGCTGCGCCGCTTCGACCCCGAACTGGCCGAACGTCGCCAGATCGAGGTGGTCAACAAGATCGACCTGGTGGACGAGGAGCGTCTGGAAGAGCTGCGGGCCCGCGCCCGCGCCGACGGCCGCGAGGTCTTCTTCATCTCGGCCCGTGACGGCATCGGCATCGAGGATCTGGTGGCCGCGCTCTGGAAGCTGCGCGACGAAGTGCAGGTGCACGAACCCCTGCACCACTTCGTGGAAGCCGAGAACGTGGACGAAGAGGAATTCGAGGACATCGAAGTCATCTACACCCGCGAGTGATGCGTGCGGGGCAGGGATGCGGGACCGCCGCTTGGCAGGCCGCGTTCCTGCCCCGTTTTTCGTCACTCAGGAGGAGAAGCATGAAACATATCCTTCTGTCCTGCCTCCTGCTGCTGGCCCTGTGCGCCACCGCCCTGGCCGCCCCTGTGGAGAAGCAGACCTTCCGCGTGGTCGCCCCCGAGGGCTGGACCGTGACCGCCGTGCCGGACGTGAGCGAAGGCGTGGTGCTGGTGGCCCCGGACAAATCCGTGAGCGTCACCATCGTCACTGCCGCCAGCGGGACCATGACGCCGGAACAGCTGTCGGCCGATTACGAGCAGAAGCTGCACGCCGCCCGTGTGGCGCAGAACGGCAACTATTACGGCCTCAAGGGCATGGCGGGCGATCTGCCGCTGGAGGTCTGCCTCTGGACCTTCGACGGCATGCACGGCGTGGCCAGCATCGTGGGCCGTACCGGCCATCCCGCCCTGCAGGGCATCGTGGACTCGCTGGAGTTCTACAAGTAGTCCCGTACCCCAGTGTTTTATGAGGGCGGGGCCGCCATGTTGGCCTGCTTTCCGATAGCGCGGGCAAGCCCCGGACATCTTTGGCAAAGGCCGAAGGGCCCGCCGATCCGTCATGAGGTGACGGGCATCGTCTGATACTCTCCTGCCCCGGACCGCAGAAATAAAAAAGGACGCCGGATATATCCGGCGTCCTTTTTTTTGTGGCCTTTCTTTGGCGGGAAGACCATACCGCCATAGGTATGGATAAATCTCCTGCATGTGCTCCTCATGCAGCCCTGTCCGGCATCACTGTGGATGCGGGGAACGGCAGGGGCCCGGCGTGTTGGCACCAAGCGGGATCACAGGCCTTGGGCCCTTACCTCGCTTCGTTGACGGGCAGACTTTCGGGGGAAAGGCTCATTTTCCTGTCTTCCGAGGGCAGGGCGCTGCAAGGCTGCCGGCGTATTGCCACGATGCTTTGACCGGCGAAGACCTTCTGTCCCACCACGACACGGGGCGCGTAGTTCGGAGGAAGGTAGAGATCGACACGGGAGCCGAACTTTATCATGCCGATACGTTCCCCTTTTTTCCCCATATCGCCTGGCTCCGCATAGCTGACGATGCGCCGGGCTATGAGGCCCGCGATCTGCACCATGACGAAGTTCCCGTCATCGGCCTTCAGGGCATAGGCGCAGCGTTCGTTATCCCGGGAGGCTTTGTCCAGGGACGCGTTGAAGAATTTGCCGGGGTAATAGCGGATGTCCTCGATGCGGGCATCGACCGGCATCCGGTTCACGTGCACGTCAAAAAGATTCATGAAGATGCTGATGCGGGTGAGCCGCTCCCCTGTGAACGGTTCGTCGGCTTGCTCGATGCGCACGATTCTGCCGTCGGCCGGACTGAGGGCGCAGTGCTCCTCTTGCGGGCAGACCCGTTCAGGATCACGGAAAAAATGGCTGGACAGCCAGAGCACGAGCAGGAAGGCCAGGGCCGGGAGCCAGAGCCCCAGGAGGGCGAACAGGAGCGCGCTGAACGCGACGAGGGCGAGGAAGGGGCACCCTTCCCTGCATATGCCGGTTTGGGGATGTTTCATGAGCATGTCTCCAGGGGGAGACCTCCGTGCGCGGGCAGGGAGGCCTCCCGCAGTCAGGCTACACGAGTGACGGACACAAAATGTCCATCCCGTGCTGTCTCAGGATGTCGGCGCCGTCATAGTGGGCCAGTTTTTCAAGGAATTTTCCGTCCTTGAGCGTGATCATGAACATCAGGGAAAAGCGAACTTTTTTGTTCGTGGGCGGGAGGCCGAGAAAAGGTCTGGTGTGGACCCCCTCATAGACCAGATAGCAGGCCACCTTGTCGCCTTCCGCGAACATGTCGTGGATGCGCATGGTAAAGCCCGGGCAGGCGTCCATATGGTTCTTTTCCTGCCGGATGAACTCATCAACCGAAAGAGGATGGTCTATCTGGGAGTAGAAACGGAAATCAGGGTGGCACAGCTCCTTCAGCGCATCATAGTTGTTCTCTTCGATGAGCTGGTAGAACTTTTTAACGACAGCTTTGTTTTCTTCAGGGGACATGGATATGCTCCTTGCTGGATGTTGGCAGTGCGGATCCGCGTATCCTTCCGGGAGGTCTGAATTGACGCTAATCCTTATAGCAGCTATAAAGTCAAGCACTTTTCGTACGATGTCGTCCCCTGCACGTCGAGGAGGTGAACATGAGGATAGGAGAGGTCGCAAAAATTTCCCGCTGCCCGGCGGTCACCATCCGCTACTATGAAAAGATCGGTTTGCTGCCCAACGCGAAACGCACGGCGGCAAACTACAGGATCTACGATCAGAACGATCTGGAGCGCCTGCGCTTCATCCGCCATTGCCGCAACCACGGTATGTCGCTTGCCGACATTGAAAAGCTGCTGTCGATCAAGGATGATGGCAGCGCCCTTCATGATGGGGATATCGTCGCCATCATCGAATCCCACAGGAAGAACATAAAAGCCCAGATAGCCTCGCTGGATGCCCTGCTCCGCAAGCTGGACGAGCTGGTCGCCGACCCGACCGGCAGCCGGGAAAAAGGGGACAGGATCATTGAGACCTTGGGGGCGCCGTGCCCTGACTGTTCCGATTATGCGAAGTTCTCGCATGATCCTTCCTGAAAGGGCATAAGAAGCGGGGAGAAGACAGGCTCTTCTGCCGGGAAGACACGAACTGTCTGCACGCTGGCTGTTTGTCGTGCTTTGGGCTATGGTCAGGCGGCGTCCGCCGGAGGCGGACAGGAATTTTTTAGAGCCCTTGTTAGGAGCGATCATGGAAAGACAGGCCGATTGGCGACAGGAAAAAGCACAGGCGCTGGCCCGTGCCCGTGTGGTGGTCATCAAGGTGGGCAGTGCGGTATTGACCGATGCCCAGGGGCTGAGCACGCCCGTGCTGGAAAGCCTGGCCCGTCAGATGGCCGCCCTGCGCACCGCGCCGGACGGGCATGAGCGCCGTCTGGTGCTGGTCTCTTCCGGGGCCGTGGCGGCCGGTCGCGCCGTCCTGCGCGCCCACGGCCACAGCGGCGAGACCTCCGGCCTGTCCGCCCGTCAGGCGGCTGCCGCCGTGGGACAGGGGCAGCTCATGCGCGCCTGGGACGAAGTCTTCCGCGCCTATGATTTCCCCACCTCGCAGGTGCTGCTCACCCGCGACGACCTGCGCGCCCGCCAGCGTTTCCTCAATGCCCGCAACACCTTCGCCGAGCTCATGGACTGGGGCGTGCTGCCCATCGTCAACGAGAACGACACGGTCTCGGTCAGCGAGCTGAAATTCGGCGACAACGACTGTCTGGCCAGCCTGCTGGTCAACCTCATCGGCGCCGACCTCTACATCAACCTGACCTCGGCTCCGGGCGTCTACGCGGCCAATCCGCAGGAAGTGCCCGACGCGGGCATCCTGGAATGCGTGGAGGACGTGGCGGGCCTCGATCTGGGCCGCATGTGCGGCGGCAAGACCAGCGTGGGCACCGGCGGCATGTACTCCAAGCTGCAGGCCGCGCGCCGCGCCGCCCAGCTGGGCGTGCCCACCCTCATCCTGCCCGGCCGCGAAGCGGACGTGCTGGCGCGCGCCTTTGCCGGTGAGGCCGTGGGCACCTGGGTCCGTCCCGAGGAACACGCCATCCCGCGGCGCAAGTTCTGGCTGGCCTACCAGTCCGATCCGGCGGGCACGGTGCTGGTGGATGCCGGTGCGGCCGAGGCCCTGCTCAGCAAGGGCAGCAGCCTGCTGCCCGGCGGTGTGCGTCAGGTGCTGGGCAATTTTCAAAAGGGCGCACTGGTGCGCGTGGCCCGTCTGGGCGAGAGCGACAGCCACGCCAGTCTGGGCGTGGGCCTGTCCAATTACAGCGCGGCGGACCTGCGCAAGATCATGGGCCTGCGGCGTCATGAGGTGGCCGCCATCCTGGGCGATGCCCACTATCCCGAGGTCATCCACCGCGACAACCTGCTCATGGATGCCGCCATCTAGGCAGCGGCGTTTGCCGGGCGGCAGGGCGTATCCGTAGGGCATGCAGCGCTGAAGAGCGGGGCTTGGCCCGGCGGCGGGAGCCGGAGCGGCTTCCCTCCTTGGGCGGAGGAGCCCGGAAGACGGGCAGATCCTCAGGAGTTGGTGAGCGATGGTCATATTGATCGCAGGGGAGACCCATACGGGAAAGACCCTGCTGGCGCAGAAGCTGCTGGAGGCATACCGCTATCCCTGCCTGTCGCTGGATCACCTGAAGATGGGGCTCATCAGGAGCGGCCAGTGCGCGCTGTCTCCTGAAAGCGATGATGCCGAGCTCACACGCTACCTGTGGCCCATCGTCAGGGAGATGATCAAGACATGCATAGAGAACCGCCAGAACATGATCATCGAGGGATGCTATATCCCCTTTGGCTGGGAAGATGATTTCCCGGACGAGTACAGAAAAGAAATTGCCTATGTCTGCCTCGTGTTCAGCGAGGACTACATCAAAGAACGATATGCGGACATAGCCAGGTATGAAAGCGTGAGCGAAAACAGGAAGGAAGCATGTCCTGCGCCTGAGAGCCTGCTTGAGGGAAATCGGCGCAATTTGCGGCAGTGCATCCTGCATTCCTATAAGTACATTCTGATGGACAAAGACTATGCCCTGGATATCGAAATGATACGGCGGCTCCTGCATACGGCAGCGCCCAAGGCCGATGCCGTTGCGGGATAATGAAGTCTTTTTTCCCGTGCGCTGCCCCAGCAGGCAGGGCATGGAGGCATCCTGCAATCACTGCTCTCTGTCATCAAGGAGGGACCATGTCCGGCAAAACAACTGTCATGAAACCCGGTGCGGCCATCGCCGCCTGCTTCGGCAAATTCGCCCGCTGCTACGGTCGCAGCTGCCGGGCCGAGTTCATCTGGTTCCTGCTGTTCTTTCTGGTGCTGGGGGCGCTGGCCGTGTGGTTCACCTCGCCCATGATCGTGGGCATGCTCTGGGCCCTGCTGATGATCCCGCTCAGCTCTGTGGGCATCCGCCGTCTGCACGACCTGAACCTGCCCGGCGGCATCTGGACGGTCTGGCTGACCATCACCGTCATTTTGCCCATGTTCGGCCTTTCCAACTACATGAACAATGAAGGGCACCTTTCGGACTACATGCTCTATCTGCACTACGGCTGGCTGTTCGTCACCGGTACCTTGCTGCTTTTCCTCTGCTTCGCCAGCGGTCAGGAAGGCCCCAACAAGTACGGCCCGGCGCCGTGCGTGAAGGCCGCGGTCGCTGCGGACGAGGAAGAGGCGGCCAAAGAAAACTAACCATCTTTTCCTCTTCGATTTACATGATGAAGCGGAGCCCTCGGGCTCCGCTTTTTTTATGGCGCACGGGCCCCGCATCTTTGTGCGAGCTCCCAATATCCGCAATGGCCGGGCGGCCCCATGAGCGGCCATCCGTCATCTTGCGCATCGACTTTTTTGCCTGTCATCAAAAAAAGGCCCGCGGCCCGCCATCTGGCGGGACGTGGGCCCTGATAAAGCGCGCTGGGGAGGGATGGGGGTACGGGGGAAGGGGACCGCTCTCGCGCGAGCAGAGGGGGCCCCTTCCCCCGTCCAGTTCGTTACGCGAAGTCGTAGCCGGCCTGCAGGGCCTTGGCGTTGACCGGGATCAGCTTGGCATAGTGGGCGCTGACCACGCGGTTGAGGGCTTCCTGCACGGCTTCCAGGGGCAGGACGCCGGTGGCCTTGATCCAAGCGCCCAGGGCCACCATGTTGGCCAGTTTCACATTGCCCAGTTCGTGGGCGATGTCGTTGACCGGGATGTAGACCGTGCGGTGCTTGCCGTCCAGCAGGCCTTCGGAGATGAGCGAGGCGTTGACGATCTGCACGCCGTCGGGATGCAGCCGGGGCTGGAACTTGGCCAGCGAGGGCTCGTTGAGCACGATGATGGAGCGGGGCGTGTTGACCAGGGGCGAACCCACGGGATGCTCGTCCAGCACCACGGTGCAGTTGGCGGTACCGCCGCGCATCTCGGCGCCGTAGACCGGGATGAAGCTCACTTCGAGGCCGTGTTCCATACCGGCCTGGGCCAGCAGGTTGCCGATGAGCATGACGCCCTGGCCGCCGAAACCGGCAATGATGACGTCCTGATACTTAGCCATGCTGCACCTCGCTTTCGGCCTGGGCGGTCACGTCTTTGTAGACGCCCAGAGGGAATACAGGGATCATGGCCTCGCTGATGCGCTTGTTGGCGCTGACGGGGTCCATATGCCAGTTGGTGGGGCAGCCGGAGAGCAGCTCCACAAAGCCGAAGCCCAGGCCCTGCAGCTGCACTTCGAAGGCCTTGCGCAGGGCCTTCTTGGCCGCGCGCACATGCTTGACGCTGTCCAGGGCGCAGCGTTCGGAATAGGCCACGCCAGAGAGCTGGGCCATGAGCTCGGCCATGCGGATGGGGCCGCCTTCGTGGCGGGCCATGTCGCGGCCGCGGGGGCTGGTGGTGGTCTTCTGGCCCAGCAGGGTGGTGGGGGCCATCTGGCCGCCGGTCATGCCGTAGACGGTGTTGTTGATGAAGATGCCGGTGATGAGCTCGCCGCGGTTGGCCGCGTGGATGGACTCGGCCAGACCGATGGCGCCCATGTCGCCGTCGCCCTGATAGGTGAAGACAACGCTTTCGGGGCGGGCACGGCGCACGCCGGTGGCCACGGCGCAGGCACGGCCGTGGGGGGCTTCGAGGCCGTCCACGTTGAAGTAGTCGTAAGTGAAGGTGGCGCAGCCCACGGAGGCCACCAGGATGGTCCTGTCGGCCACGCCCAGCTCGTGCAGCACCTCGCTCACCAGGCGGTGGGCGATGCCGTGGTGGCAGCCGGGGCAGTAGTGGGTCACGCGCTCGTTGAGCACGGGATTGGTGTCGAAGACCAGGGTCTCGCCATCCTGGGGCACAAGGGCCTGTTCAAGTTCGTGCGCGTGCATCTTAGTTCTCCTTGCAGGCCTGACGGATGGGATCTTCCAGGGCATCGGCGCCGATGAACAGGCCGGGCATGACGCCGTGCCAGTCCACCCTGGCGTTCTCGCCCATCAGGGACAGGCGCACGTCTTCCACCATCTGGCCGGTGTTCTGTTCGATGACCAGGAAGCGGCGGCCCGGAGCCAGGGCGCGCAGGGCGTCGGCCGGGAAGGGATAGAGCGTCTTGGGACGGAACAGGCCCGCCTTGAGGCCTTCTTCGCGCAGCTTGCGGATGGCGCTGCGGGCGATGCGGGCCATGGAGCCGAAGGCCACCACCACGAGTTCGGCGTCGTCGGTGTTCCAGCATTCGGCGCAGGCTTCGGCCTGCATGGCGGCGTACTTTTCCATGAGCAGGCGGTTGCGGGCGGCCAGGGCGCCTTCGGCCAGATACACGGACTTGAGCAGACGGGGCTTGGCGCCGGGGCCGCGCTTGCCGTAGCCTTCCATGCGCCAGGGCGCGGCCAGTTCGGCCAGGGCCTCGGGGCTCAGGGCGTCGGCCGGGGGCTGACGGCGCACGGGCTCCTTGATCTGGGCCACGATGGCGTCACCCAGCAGCATGACCGGGTTGGCGTACTTGAAGGCCAGGGCGAAGGCGCGGAACATCATATCGTAGCATTCCTGCGCGGTGGAGGGGGCCAGCACCAGGTTGCGGTGGTCGCCGTGACCGCCGCCCTTGACGGCCTGGAAGTAGTCGCCCTGCGAGGGACCGATATCGCCCAGGCCCGGGCCGCCGCGTTCCATATTGACGATGACGGCCGGGATATGGCTGCCCGCCATGTAGGAGATGCCTTCCTGCATCAGCGAGATGCCGCAGCTGGACGAAGAAGTCATGGCCGGGATGCCGCAGGCGCCGGCGCCCAGCAGCATGTTGATGGCGGCCACTTCGCTTTCGGCCTGCACGAACTGGCCGCCGCATTCGGGCAGCCGGAGGGACATGGTCTCGGGGATCTCGTTCTGCGGCGTGATGGGATAGCCGAAATAGCAGCGGCAGCCGGCGTCCAGGGCGCCAAAGGCCACAGCTTCATTGCCCTTGATGAGAATGCGGTCGTGACTCATGCGGTCTTCTCCGTTTTTTGGGATTTGAAGACACGGATGGCCACGTCCGGGCACATGAGCGCACAGGAGGCGCAGCCCGTACAGCGGCCTTCGGTTTCCATCACCTCATAGCCCTGGCGGTTGAACCGTCCCGAGGGGCGAATGATGTGCGCCGGGCAGACTGCTACACACAGGCCGCAGCCTTTGCAGCGTTCTTCCAGAAAAACAATTCGCGACATGCTGTTCCCCTGATCGATACAGATTGCACATGGCGCGGCATCCTGCCACAGGGTGCCGCACCATGCGGTGTTGATACTTATCATGCCCCGAAGGGCCGGTTGCGGATGCGTCCGGCTCCGTCCGTACCGGAAAGCCGGGCAGCCGCAAAAAATTCCTACCGGATGAGCATGGCATCCCCGTAGGAGAAGAAGCGGTAGCCTTCCTTCACGGCCTCCTGATAGGCTTCCAGGATGCGTTTGCGGCCCGCGAAGGCCGAGACCAGCATCAGCAGGGAGGACTCGGGCAGGTGGAAATTGGTGATGATCCCGTCCACCACGCGGAAGGGACGGCCGGGGTAGAGGAAGATGTCCGTCCAGCCGGCAAAGGGCTGGGCACGGCCGCAGACCTGGGCCACGCCTTCCAGCGTGCGCACCGAGGTGGTGCCCACGGCGATGACGGGCCGGTGCCGGGCCTTGGCCTCGGCGATGGCGTTGGCCGTCTCTTCGGGCAGTTCCACGTATTCCCGGTGCATCTGGTGGTTGCGGATGTCTTCGCAGCGCACGGGGCTGAAGGTGCCGTAGCCCACATAGAGCGTCACTTCGGCCCACTGGAAGCCGCGCCGGCGCAGGGTCTCGCGCAGCTCGTCGGTAAAGTGCAGGCCCGCCGTGGGCGCGGCCACGGAACCGGTCTTCTCCTCGCGGGAGTAGATGGTCTGGTAACGGCTGGAATCTTCTTCGGCGTCGGAACGCTTGATGTAGGGCGGCAGGGGGATGTGCCCGGTGGCGGCAAAGGCGTCGGCCACGTCGCCCTTCCAGCACATGCGCACACGCCGGTGGCCGAAGGTGCCGCATTCAAGGATGGTCACGCTGATGCCCGCGCCGAAGTGCAGGGTCTCGCCTTCGCGCACGCTGCCCCCGGAACGGACCAGGCCGTTGACCTCGGCGCTCCAGGTGTCCTCACGGCCCTTGACGGGCGTGGCGGCGGCCCGCACCAGCGGCAGGGGCGTCAGCAGCAGGAATTCCACCTTGCCGCCGGTACTGCGGCTGCCCAGCAGGCGGGCCTGCAGCACTCGGGAGTTGTTGGCCACCAGCAGGGAGCCTTCGGGCAGGCAGTCCGGCAGGTCGCTGAACATGTGGTGCTCCAGGTCCAGAGCGCCGTTGCGGCGCATGGTCAGCAGGCGCGACGTGCCCCGCTGCTCCGGCGGATACTGGGCTATCTGCTCCTGAGGCAGCTCGTAGGTATAGTTTTGCAGCAGAAAATCATCTTCGGAAACGAAAACAGGCGGCATGGGTCTTTTCCTTCACTTCTCTTCGGGCCGCGTGGCGGCCGCAACATCTGCCGTCGGACAGGGCCGGGCGATGCCGTTTTCCATGCCCGCCCCGCAGGGGGAGGGGCAGCCGGGCAGCCGGAGAGACGCTTGTCAGTCCGTGCCGGAGAGGCTATCCTTTTCGGGCTGTCCGGCCTTCCGGACGACAGTTGAAGGAGTATAGCCAATGCGACGCCTACTTGTCACCTTGATCCTTGGGGTCTTCCTGGCCAGCGCCGCCGGTTGCGCGGACCTGGGCATCAGCAACCCCTTTGAATCCACGCCGACCGCCGCAAACAGCCAGCTTTTGGGCATCAGTCTGCCTGCGGGCATGGAACTTTCCACGCAGCACTGCGCCCGCACCACCGGCAGCGACGGCCAGCCCCAGGGCATGGAGACCGCGTACGGTCAGGCCGACCGGATGCAGGTGGCGCAGAGCCTGTTCAACAACATGCAGGGGGCGGGCTGGAACGTGCGCATGAGCCTGCGCAAGGCCGACCGCATCATGCTGGCCTTTGAGAACGGCAACCGTCTTGCCGTGATCAGCCTGTATTCGCAGACGGTCTACAGCTGCGTGGCCGAGATCTGGGTCTCGGAAAAGATGGCCGACGGTTCCTCCCTGAACCTCCTGCCCCTGCGCGGTGAAGGCAGCCAGAACAGCGGCGGTTTCGGCGGCTTTGGCGGCAGCTCCGACGGTGCTTCCGGCGGCGGCTTCGAGAGCAACGGGCCCGCCACGGGCGGCGGTTTCGAGACGCCCGACGGCGGCAGCACGCCGCCTCCGGTGGGCAACAGCGGGGGCTGGGGCTCCTCTTCGGGCGGCAGCAGCGGCAGCGGTCTGCAGGAGCGTCTGCTGTGAGCGCGTCGCCCTTCCACAACAGCCGCCGTTTCGCGGGCAAGCGTCTGCATCTGGGCGTGTGCGGCTCCATCGCCTGCTACAAGGCGCTGGATCTGCTGCGCGCCCTGCACGCCCTGGACATCCACGTTTCCGTCACCCTCACCGACGGCGCGCGCCGTTTCGTGACGCCCCTGCTTTTCGAGGCCCTGGGCGCCATGCCGGTCTATGGCCGCATGTTCGAGGGCGACGAGGTCTTCGATCATCTGGAGCCGGGCCAGCGGGCCCAGGCCATGCTGGTGGCCCCGGCCTCGGCCGACGCCCTGTCGCGTCTGGCGGCCGGAGCGGCGTCGGACATGCTCTCGGCGCAGGCGCTTGCCTTTGACGGGCCGCTGGTGGTGGCCCCGGCCATGAACCCGCGCATGTGGCGGCACCCGGCCACCCAGGACAATGTGGCCACCCTGCGGCGGCGCGGGGCCCGGGTCGTCGTGCCCGGCTGCGGCGGCACGGCCTGCGGCGATACCGGCCAGGGCCGTCTGGCCCCGGTGGAGGATCTTTTTCTGGCCGCCCTGCGTGCCCTTTCGCCGCAGGACATGGCGGGACAGCGCGTCATGCTGACCATGGGCCCCACCCGCGAAAAGTGGGACGGCGTGCGCTACTGGACCAATCCCAGCAGCGGCACCATGGGTGCGGCGCTGGCCACCTCCGCCTGGCTGCGCGGGGCCGAGGTCACGGCCGTGTGCGGGCCCGGCTGCCCCGACCTGCCCGCCGGGGTGGAGCGCATCGGCGTGGGCAGTGCCCGCGAGATGTTCGAGGCCGCGTCCGACTGCTGGCCCCGCATGGACATGGGCCTGTTCTGCGCCGCTGTGGCGGACTTTTCGCCCGAACCGCTGGGCCCGCAGAAGTTCAAGAAAGAAGGGCGGCAGGACGGCTTCAGCATCCGCTTCACGGCCAATCCCGACATCTTGCGGACCCTGTCGCACCAGCGGCGGGAAGGGCAGAAAGTGCTGGGCTTCGCGGCCGAGACCACGCCCGACATGGACAGCCTGCTGGAGCTGGCCCGCGGCAAGCGTGCCCGCAAGGACGCCGATCTGCTGGCGGGCAACCGCGTCAACAGCGGCGACAGCGGCTTCGGCGCGGCCACCAACAGCATGGCCGTGGTGGACCGTACCGGCCATGAAGAGATCTGGCCCAACCAGAGCAAGGCCGACGTGGCCTGGGATCTTTGTTCGTGGCTTTTGCGCCTGTAAACCCGCTGGCGGCCCCCTGGCAGGCACGCGGCCTCGACTGGCTGCTCATGCCCGAGGATCTGCCCCCGGAGCTCTCCCTGTGCGTCATGCCGGACGCCGTCCCGGCCGCGCCCGTGCGCCGTCCGCAGCCTGCGGCCCCGCGGGCGCCCCGTCCCGTGCGTCCTTTGCCTTCCCAGCTGCAGCAGGAAGGCCAGGGCAGTGCGTCCGCCGCACCGGCACAGGCCGTGAGGCAGGGCGGTGCCCCCGTGGCTTCTCCCGCTCCCGCAGCGCCCGCCCCGGAACAGCGGCGTCCGGCCCGTCCGCAAGCCGCGGAACAGGCCCCGGAGACCGCCGCACCGGTCAGGAGCTGGCGGCCCCTGCCGCCCCACGTCTGGCCCGCCGTCTGGCAGGAGCGCCTTTCGCGCACCCGGCAGGGACGAGTGGTCTGGACCTACTGGAACCTCGGCCCGGACCTTTGCGAAGCGCAGGCCCCGGGCAAGGCGCAGCGCAGCGCCTTTTTCCGCCGTCTCATGCAGGATCTGGCCTATCCGGCGGGTACCAGCACCTTCTGGCCCGCCTGTCTGCCCGATCCTGACGCCATGCCCGCCTCCCCGGCCCCGGCCGAGGGGGAGGACAGGCCCCGCTACCAGCCCAATGCCGACGTGTTCTGGTCCGGCGTGCAGGCCCTGCATGCCCGTGCCGTGGTGGTCATGGGCTCCGTGGCGGCCCGCGCCCTGGGGCTGCCCGCCGGGGTGCGCCCCCTCCAGCAGTTGCGGCATCGCGGCACGCTGGTCTGGGTGCTCTGGGACGTGGAATTCCTTCTTGATGAACCGCAGCGCTACGCGGCCATGCTGGCCTTTGTGCGCCGGGCGCTGCAACAGATCTCCAGACGCTGAAAACAACGCCATGTTCACTGCTATCGGACTGATGCTCACGGGCATCGCTCTGGGCTTTGCCCTGCGCTCTTTCCAGTGGCCCGAACTGCTGGGCCGCGCCATCTCTCCCACCATCATGCTCATGCTCTTCGCCCTCGGCGTGGCCGTGGGCGGCAACGAGACCCTGATGACCAACCTGCCCGTACTGGGCGGCAAGGCCCTGATCCTCACCGTGGCCTGTGTGGCGGGCAGCCTCATCTGCATCGTGGCCGTGCGCCGTTTCTTTCCCGATGCCGGGCCCCGGCGCCATGCGGCCGCTGGGGCCGACAGCGAGGACGCGGGCGCGGCCATGAGCGTGCGCCGTGACCGGGAAGACGGGGAGGGCCGGGCATGAGCGGGAGCCTGATGATCCTGGGCTGTTTCGTGCTGGGCGTGCTGCTGGCCTGGCTGGGCTGGATACCGGACTATTTTCTGGAGCACGACGGCACGCTCTACGTGCTCTATGTGCTGATGTTCCTGGTGGGCATCTCCATCGGGCACGACCGCCGTCTGGGAGAGATATTGCGCACCCTGCGGCCCCGGGTGCTGCTGCTGCCCCTGGCCACCACCGTGGGCACCTTTGCCGGGGCGGCCCTGGCCAGCATCACGCTGGCCT
Source organism: Desulfovibrio sp. SGI.102 (assembly GCF_050314315.1). Lineage (NCBI taxonomy): Bacteria > Pseudomonadati > Thermodesulfobacteriota > Desulfovibrionia > Desulfovibrionales > Desulfovibrionaceae > Desulfovibrio > Desulfovibrio sp. SGI.102. Next base: position 50,616 of record NZ_JBNPNC010000009.1, read on the forward strand.
ATTCCCTCAGCGAATGCCTGGCCGTGGGTTCCGGCTTTGCCTATTATTCCCTTTCGTCCATCTTCATCACCCAGTACAAGGGCGCGGAGCTGGGCACCGTGGCCCTGCTGGCCAACATCATGCGCGAGCTGGCCACATTGCTTTTCACGCCGCTCATGGTACGCTGGATCAGCCCGCTGGCCGCCATCTCGTGCGGCGGCGCCTCCACCATGGATTCCACCCTGCCGGTCATCACCCGCTTCGCGGGCAAGCAGTGGGTGTTCGTTTCCATTGTGCACGCCATGATCCTGGATTTCAGCGTGCCTTTCTGGGTGACTTTCTTCTGTACCCTGTAACGCAAGGAGCTGCGCCATGGCCCGTATGCGTGCCGTCAAACAGCAACTGAAAGATCTGCTTTCCGCGCCCGACTGGCGTGACCATCTGTCCGAACTGCGCTCCATGGGCCAGCCCGCCGTGGGGCCGCTCTTCTCCTTCCTGCTGCTGGAACCGCTCATGCGCCACAAGGCCGCCCTGGCCCTGGGGCAGGTGGTGGCCGGTCTGGAAGAGGGCAGCGCCGAAGACATGCACAACATCATGCGCCGTCTCATGTGGCACATGAACGAGGAGTCCGGCAACATCGGCTGGGGCATCCCCGAAGCCTTCGGCGAAGTGCTGGCTGCCTGTCCCCGCGCGGCCAAGGAGTTCCACCGGGTGCTCATCTCCTATGTCATCGACCTGGGCCGGGACGACAACTTCTGCGACCACGGCCCGCTGCGCCGTTCCTGCTTCTGGGCCATCGGCCGTCTGGCGCAGGCCCGGCGGGACTTGGCCGTCATCGCCCGTCCCTGGCTGCTCAAGGGGCTGGAGGACGAGGACATTCCCTGCCGCGGCATGGCCGCCTGGGCCCTTGCCCAGCTGCCCCGCGACTTCATGGATGCCCCGGCCCTGCGCCGTCTGGCCGAAGCCGGACATGAGGAGATCTGCGAGGTCTTCGACGGCGAGAAGGTAGTGGAAAAGACCGTTTCCGAGCTGGCCCGCGAGGCCCTGGGGTAGAGTGATGCCGTATTGAGGTGGAGAGGGGAACTTTTTTTCTTGGAAAAAGTTCCCCTCTCCGCCTCAAGCTCCCCCTTTCCCTTCAAAAAACGCTGTTCCGGTCATTGGGCGGGGAGCGTGACGCCCCTGTCCGTACCGTGTTTGATGGTCCCCCGGTAGTGCGGGGGACTTTTTTGTGCCCGGTGGACGGAGCGGGGGAAAGGATGGGCCGGGGACAGATACCACAGGATGGGGCAGGCAGGACGGGAGCGGGGCGGGGAGGATGGCGCGGACGTCTTGGGATGGAAAGAAAGGCAGGGGAGCGGGCAGTTCGGACAGCGTCCGCTTTTTGAGGCTGACGGGCTTGAAATATATGCAAAAGGCCACCCGAGCGGGTGGCCTTTTGTGTTCATGGGGATGCCGGAGCAGGGCAGGCCCGCTCCGGGGGATTTTTTACAGGCCCTTTTCCTGCATCAGGCAGACCAGGTCGCAGACGCGGTTGGAGTAGCCCCATTCGTTGTCGTACCAGGCCACGACCTTCACCAGATTGCCGTTCTGCACGGTGGTGTAGGGCGCTTCCAGGATGGAGGAATGCGGGTCGCCCTTGAAGTCCATGGAGACCAGGGGCAGGGTGTTATAGCCCAGGATGCCCTTGAGGTAGGTCTCGCTGGCGTCCTTGAGGGCGGCCAGCAGGGTCTCGGTATCGGTCTCCTTTTCCAGGATGCCGTTGAAGTCCACCACGGAGACCGTGGGGGTGGGCACGCGCAGGGAGTAGCCGGTGAATTTGCCGGCCAGTTCGGGGATGACCTTGGCCACGGCCTGGGCCGCACCGGTGGAGGTGGGGATGATGTTGCAAGCGGCGGCACGGGCACGACGCGGGTCCTTGTGGGCCATGTCGAGGATGCGCTGGTCGTTGGTGTAGGAGTGGATGGTGGTCATGTTGCCCAGCTTGATGCCGAAGTTGCGCTGCAGCACCAGGGCCACGGGCGCCAGGCAGTTGGTGGTGCACGAGGCGTTGGACACGATGTGGTGCTTTTCGGGATCGTACTGGTCGTGGTTCACGCCCATGACGATGGTGATGTCTTCTTCCTTGGCCGGAGCGGTGATGATGACCTTTTTGGCGCCGTTGTCCATGTGCACGGACGCCTGGGAGGCCTTGCGGAAGATACCGGTGCTTTCCACCACCACGTCCACGTCATACTGGCCCCAGGCCAGCTGATGGGGATCGCGCTCGGCGAAGCAGTGGATGTTCCAGTCACCGACCTTCACTTCCTGACCGTCCACCTGGGCGTCCAGGAAGGCGCGGCCATAGACGGAGTCGTATTCCAGCAGCTGGAAGTTGGTGGTGGCGTCGAAGAGGTCGTTGATGGCCACCACTTCCACGCGATCAGCGTAGCTCTGGCGCAGGGCGCGGAACACCTGGCGGCCGATGCGGCCGAAACCATTGATACCGACACGAACTTTTTTCATTGTATTCACCTTTGCCCTTGCGGGCATACTGTCTTGATGGGGGCGGAGCGGCACGGCGGCGGGCAGGGCCCCTGATGCCGTCATGCCGGGGCGCATGCCGCCTGGCCCGGCGGATCGGGATGTGCGGCAGGGCCGGCTAGTCTTCGTAGACCGAGTAGGCGTGTTTGGCCATCAGCTCGTAATTGTTGCGCAGGGCGTCATGCAGACGGGCATTTTCGATGGCCACGGCGGAGATGGCGGCCACGGCCATCATGAAGCTGTCTTCGTCGTCGGTGAACTCGCGCTCTTCGGAGGAGTAGACGCGGATCAGGCCGATGACCTTGCCGCCCACGCTCAGGGGAGCGGAAAGCACGGAGACCAGGCCCTCAGCCTTGGCGGATTCGGGATACTGGAAGCGACCGTCAGAGGTGGCGTCCTTCAGGTGGATGGCCTTGCCGGACAGCACTTCGCTGTCCAGGCCGCTGCGTTTCACTTCCACGGGGCCTTTGCGCATGTAGGTGGCGGAGAGGCCGTAAGCGGCGCTGGGCAGCAGGAAGTGCCCGGTGCTGTCCAGCAGGCGGATGGTGCAAGCCTTACAGTTCATGGTCTGTGCCGTGTGCTCGCTGATCTTGTGCAGCACGTCCTTGGGATCAAGGCTGGCATTGATGGCCAGGGCCACATCACGCAGGGCGCGGAAATAATCCTGGGGCATGGAAGACCTCCTTTGGATGGGGTGACGCCTTCCCCGGCAGGCGTCGGTGATTGCCGTTGGCCGCCCCGGGCGCAGGCGCGTTACCGGGGATGACGGACGCGCGCGGGACGGCGGGGATGGGATAGTCGTCGGCCGGTCGCCCGGCAACGGGATATCCGGATGGGACATGCGGCGGGTTCCCGGCTGTGCCCCGGGAAAGGAGGTGGGAGCTCTCCTGTCCGGCATGCCTGTCCAGGCAGGCATGCCTCAGGCTCAGCTCTTGAACATGAAGCGCCGCATAGAAACATTAAGCACGATGCCCAGTAATGTGAAGTTCACTACCGTGGCACTGCCGCCGTAGCTGATGAAGGGCAGGGGGATGCCCACCACGGGCATGAGCCCGATGACCATGCCCATATTGATACATATCTGCCAGAAAAAGTAAAAGAAGACACCCACGGCCAGCATGCTGCCGAAACGATCCTTGGCCTGGACCACCGTGGAGAAGATGGACAGCAGGAACAGGCAGAACAGCGTCACCAGGGCCACGCAGCCCACAAAGCCCCATTCCTCGCCGAATACGGCCAGGGCAAAGTCCGAGTGGCGCTCGGGCAGGAAGTTGAGCTTGTTCATCATGCCTTCCATGTAGCCCTTGCCCCACAGCTCGCCGGAACCGATGGCGATGCGCGACTGCAGGATGTGGTAGCCCGCGCCCAGGGGGTCGTCGCCGGGATTGAGGAAGGTGAGCACGCGTTGCTTCTGGTAATCGTGCATGAGCACGCACCACATGAGGGCGGCCACGCCGGGAACGGCCAGCAGGCAGGTGCCCAGCACATAGCGGCGCAGGCCGTGGAACAGGATCATGCCGCCCATGATGAGCAGCACCATCATGGCCGTGCCGAGGTCGGGCTGCTTGAGGATGAAGACCACGGGCACCAGCCCCACGGCCAGGACGGAAAAGAAGTTCTTCCAGCCCAGGGGCTGGCTGTCGCGGGCCAGCAGGCGCGCCACCAGAATGAGCACGGCGATCTTGATGGGTTCCGAAGGCTGGATGGTGAACAGGCCGAAGGAGATCCAGCGCTTGGCGCCGTAGAAGGTGGAGCCGACCAAGGGCACCAGCATCAGCAGCACCAGGAAGATCAGATAGGCGGGCCAGGCCAGATTGCGCAGCTGCCGGTAGTCGAACAGCGTGGCCAGCAGCATGCAGCCCAGGCCGCACAGGCCCCAGACCAGCTGGCGCTGGTAGAAGCTCTCGAAGGCGAAACCGGTCTCCACGCGGGTGCCGCTGGCGGAATAGAGGTTGGCCACGCCCGTGAAGTAGAGCAGAAGCATGCAGGCCAGCAGTGCCCAGTTGATATAGCCGAGAAGGCGCTTGTCCATGGGGCGTTCCTGTTGTCGTCAGCGGCGACGGCGCTTGGGGGGATCGTTGCTGTCGTTGGTCATGCCCGGCAGGGGGCCTGATACGGTGCCCAGCATCCTGCCGGCGGGCTGGGGCGCTTCCGGCGCCCTGTAGCCGGGCGCGGCGGTATCCGGCCCGAAAAGATATTCGTAGACTTTTTTGGCCACGGGGCCGGCCACGCTGGAACCGCCGCCACCGTGTTCCACCATGACGATGACCACATAGGTCTTGCCGTTCTTGCTGCCCCAGGTGGCGATCCAGGCATGGTCGCGGTGCAGGTAGGCCAGCTCCGCGGTGCGCAGGCGGCGGTCGTTGGCGGTCATCTTCAGTTTGGTCACCTGGGCCGTACCGGTCTTGCCGCCCATGTCGGCATCGTGGCGGCCCACCACCTTGGCGGTGCCGCCCCCGGCCGTGCGGCGCATGGCCTGGACCACGAAGCGCAGATGGCCCAGCTCGGCGGGGATGCGGCCGCGCACCTCGCGGGGGGCATCTTCCAGCAGCTGGGGCTTGAGCAGGTCGCCGCCGTTGAGCATGGCCGACACATAGACGGCCATCTGGATGGGCGTGACCAGGGTGAAGCCCTGACCGATGGAGGTGTTGAACGTATCGCCGCGTACCCAGACCTGCTTGCGGTAGCGCTGCTTCCAGTCACGCGAGGGCACCAGGCCCGAACGCTCGTGGGGCAGGTCCACCCCGGTGGGGCGGCCGAAGCCGCATTGCTTGGCAAAGGCCGAGATCTTGTCGATGCCCAGGCGCTCGGCCATGATGTAATAATACACGTCGCAGGAGTTGATGAGCGACTGCTCCAGCGTCTGGCTGCCGTGCCCGCCGCGCCGCCAGCAGCGGAAGATCTGGTTGCCCAGCTTGGTCTGGCCGCCGCAGAAGACGGTCTCGCGGGGATCCACGCCGTTCTCGAGGAAGAACACGGCCATGAGCAGCTTCCAGACCGATCCCGGCGGGTAGACGCTCTGGATGACGCGGTTCTGCAGGGGATAGCGCTTGCTGGTGCGCAGGGCTTCCCAGTCGCGACGGGAGATGCCCGCGGCGAACAAATTGTTGTCGTAGGCCGGGGAGGTCACCAGCGCGCGCAGCTTGCCGGTGTCCGGCTCCATGACCACCACGCAGCCCGCCTCGCCGGCAAGGGCGTCCCAGGCGGCCTGCTGCAGGTCGCGGTCCAGCGAAAGGGCCAGCTCCTGTCCGGCGCTGGGGGCCTCGCTCAGGCTCTTGGCCAGCATGCGCCCGTGGGCGTCCACTTCCATCTGGTACAGGCCCTTGTGGCCGCGCAGGCGCTTTTCCAGCTCCAGTTCCAGACCGGCCTTGCCCACCAGATCGCCCATGGCCAGATCGGGATCTTTCTCCATCTCGGCGCTGTTGGCTTCGGCCACATAGCCGAGCACGTGGGCGAAAAGGTCTTTTTCGGGATAGTGGCGGTTGGTACGGACCATGATCTCCAGGCCGGGCCAGTTGACCAGCTCGGCCTCGATGCGGGCCACCTGGCCGAAATCCAGACCGGAGACCAGCGGCAGGGCCTCGAAGGGCTTGGTCTTGAAGCGGTCCTGGTTGTAGCGGTTCTGGAGCTGCTCCAGCGGCGTGTCCGTCCACTGGCTGATCTGGGCCAGGGTGGCGGGGATGTCCGGGCAGTCCTCGCGGATGATGGCCAGGCCGTAGGCCGTGCGGTTGTCGGCCAGGATATTGCCGTGATCGTCGAAGATGCGGCCGCGCGGGGCGAAGATGCGCTCCGTGCGCAGGCGGTTTTTCTGGGCCTGTGTAGTCATCTCCGGCCCCAGATGGAGCTGGAGGTACCAGAAGCGGGTGACGAAGACGAAAAAGAAGATGCCCACCAGCACCTGCAGGAGCAGGATGCCGCTGCGCGGCGGCTGGTAGCGTTCGCTTTCCACTTGTATGGTCAGCCAGGAACGCCAGTTCTTGCGCTTGCGGCGGGGGGCCTCCGTCAGGGGAGAGGCCGGTTCCGGAGCGGCAGAGGGGAAGATACGCCTATTCTTCGTCATGCGAACATGCCAGGGGCCGCGTGGCCGTCAGAAGCAACCAGGCCACGGGCAGGTAAAGGGCCTGGATCAGGCTCCTGTCCAAAAATTCCTGCGGATCGAAATGCACGGCATAGAGCGGGGAGAACAGCCAGCCCAGGCCGAAGCAGGCCCCGCCCAGGCAGATGGAGAGCAGCAGCACGAGGAAGAAGTTCCCCAGGCCCAGCAGCCAGCGCAGCAGGCGGTAGATCAGGCAGACCAGCGCGTACCAGACGATGGTGGCCCCGAAGGGGCTGGTGCCGATGCCTTCCTGCAGCAGGACGAAGAGCGGCAGCAGCCAGCAAAGGTTTTTGTAGTCCCTTTCCTGCAACAGGATGACCAGCCCCACCACCAGGGCATCGAGGCAGGGGACGAGGCTTTGCACGCAGATGCCCAGGGCCACGAAGCACAGCCACCAGAAGATGTTGCGCACGGCCTGCATGGGCTAGCGCTCCCTTTTGGGGGGCCGGGGCGGGCCCACGAAGTCCGGGGCGGGCTCGCTGGGGCGCAGGGGCCGGTTGATGCCGCTGGGCTCCAGCAGCAGCACCTCTTCCAGACGGCGCACGTCCACCAGGGGCCGGGCCGTGACGGCCAGAAACTGGGTGGAGTCCGAGGGGGCCACGCTGTCCACGGTGGCCACGGGGATGCCCTTGGGATATTTGCCGTCCAGACCGGAGGTGATGAGGATCTCCCCGGCGGTCACCGGGGCGTCGCGTTCCACAAAGCCCACTTCCAGCGGCTGTTCCAGGCCCTGTCCGCTCAGGATGCCGGCCGAGCGGCTCTGCTGGGCGAACACGGCGATGCGGCTGCCCGGGTCGGTGATGAGCAGGACCGTGGCGGCATGGGGGCTGGCCCGCAGCACGCGGCCCACAAGGCCCATGTTGGTGACGATGGGGGTGCCGGGGCGGGCGCCCGAGGTGTAGCCCCGGTTGATGGTGATGCTGTCCTGGATGGCGTTGGGGCCCATGCGTCCGGCCAGGATGCGGGCGCCCACGGGCTTCCAGGCGCTGTCCACGGGCAGCTGCACCAGCTCGCGCAGCCGGGCCAGTTCCGCCAGATCCTCGCCGTGGGAGACGATGCGGGCCTGCAGTTCGGCCACCTGGGCGCGCAGGCGCTCGTTCTCTTCGCGCACGCCCACCAGATCCACATAGCGCCGCCAGGCGTCCATGACGCTGCCCTTGACGGAATCGAAGGTGCCCAGCACCGTGCCGCTCATCTCCAGGCCGACGTTGGCGGCGATGTCATCGAGCGTGTGCGTGCGCTGGTTCCAGGAATACATGCCCAGAAACAGCACCAGAAGGCCGCCCGCCATGAGGAGAAAGCGTCGGAATGTCACAGTGGCACCCGTGAGAGCAGCAGGAAAAAAAGGACGGCCGTGCCGGAAAAAGGCGACGGGCCGTCCTGCACTTGCAAAGATTAGTCGATGCAGACGTCTTTGAGCACGTGGATGTTGTCCAGGGCCCGGCCCGTACCCATGACGACGGTGGACAGGGGGTCGTCCACCACGGTGATGGGCAGGGAGGTCTGCTCGCGCAGCAGCTGGTCGAGGCCCTTGAGCAGCGCGCCGCCGCCGGTCAGCACGATACCGCGGTCCACGATGTCGGCGGCCAGTTCCGGGGGCGTCTGTTCCAGGGCGATGCGCACGGCCTGCACGATGCTTTCCACCTGTTCGGAGATGGCTTTGCGCACTTCCTCGGAGGTGATGATGATGTTCTGCGGGATGCCCGTCACCAGGTCGCGGCCCTTGACCTCGATCTGCTGTTCGGGATCCATGGTATAGGCCGAGGCGATCTTGATCTTGATCTCTTCCGCCGAGGCTTCGCCGATGAGCATGTTATACTTGCGTTTGACATGCGTCATGATGGCTTCGTCCATCTTGTCGCCGCCCACGCGCACGGAGCGGGCATAGACGATGCCGGCCAGGGAGATGACGGCCACTTCCGTGGTACCGCCGCCGATGTCCACCACCATGTTGGAGGTAGGCTCCTGGATGGGCAGGTCGGCGCCGATGGCGGCGGCCATGGGCTCCTCGATGAGGTAGACCTCACGGGCACCGGCGGACTGGGCCGATTCCTTGACCGCACGCTTTTCCACCTGCGTGATGCCGGTGGGCACACAGACCATGATGCGGGGGCGAACCAGATGACGGGAATTGTGCACCTTGGTGATGAAGTGGCGCAGCATGGCCTCGGTCACCTCGAAGTCAGCGATGACGCCGTCCTTCATGGGACGGATGGCCTTGATGTTGCCGGGGGTCTTGCCCAGCATGCGCTTGGCGTCGGCGCCCACGGCCAGGACCACGGTGTTGCCGCGCGAATCTTTCTTGACCGCCACCACGGACGGTTCACGCAGGACGATGCCCTGACCCTTGACATAGACACAGGTGTTGGCCGTGCCCAGGTCGATGGCCAGGTCATTGGAGAACATTCCCAAGAAGAAATCCACAATTTTGGACATTACGCTAGCTTGCCTCGTTCTACTGGTATGCGTATGTTGCTGCCGGTCGTGCGGAGAAGGGAGGGCGGAACCTGTGGGGGATGCCGTAAGGCTCCGGGCCGGTTCCCGCGGGAACCATGGCCTTGAAGGCGAAAAGCGCACGGCAGCAGACAAAACTTGTTCGGCTAAAATGGGCTTGAAGTCAAGCTGTTGCGGACACAGTACAAATTTTTTCTCCTGTCCGCGGCCCTGAAAAATCCGCTAAAAAGGCGTGAATCATGCTGCTTTGGCATACCCTGGCCACCTATTTCCGGCGCAAATACGGCGTCCGGGTGCAAAAAATTCCACTGGATGCGGGCGCCACCTGCCCCAACCGGGACGGCACGCTCTCCGCGCGGGGCTGCATCTTCTGCAACGACAGCGGCTCCGGTTCCGGCATGGGCCTGCGCGGTCTCGACCTGCGCGCCCAGTGGGACGCCTGGTACACCAAGTACACCACCACGGACAGCGATCGCCTGTTCATGGCCTATCTGCAATCCTTTTCCAATACCTACGGCCCGGCCTCCCGGCTGGCGCATCTGCTGGAACAGGTGGCGGCCCTGCCCGGCTGCCGGGGCATCGCCGTGGGCACGCGGCCGGACTGCCTGGACGGGGAAAAGCTGGCCCTGCTGGCCGGCTGCGGGCTGGACGAGGTCTGGCTGGAGCTGGGCCTCCAGACCTGCCGGGACGACACCCTGCGCCGCATCAACCGCGGCCACACGGCGCGTCAGGCCGAAGAGGCCGTACGCGCCGCGCTGGATGCCGGGCTGCTGGTCTGCGGGCACCTCATGGCCGGGCTGCCCGGTGAGGACGAGAACGATTTCCTCGACGGTGTGGACTGGGCCGTCTCGCTGGGCATGCAGGGCCTCAAGCTGCACAACGTCTATGTGCCGCAGGGCACGGAACTGGCCCGGCAGTGGCGGGCGGGCGGCTACCGTCCCCTTGCCCGGGACGAATATGTGGACATGCTGTGCGCCGCCCTGCCGCGCATCCCCTCCACCGTGGTCATGCAGCGCATCCAGGCCGACCCCGCGCCGGGCGAGCTGCTGGCCCCTACCTGGGCCCTGGAAAAGCGCGGCATCATCACCGACCTGCGCCGTGCCCTGGCCGCCCGCGGCCTTTGGCAGGGCTGCCGCGCCGATGCCGCGGAGGCCCGGCCGGAGTGGTACGGCGGATAGGGGACAGGAACGTTTTTTTGAGGGGCTGGGTATGGTGCTGTGACCGCGGTCTCCGGGAAGGGGAAGGCAAACAGACCGGGAGCGCCAGGCCATCGGGGAGATAGCATATGGGGCAGGCCGCCCCGCAGACAGGCAGGTAACGGGCCGTGCCCTTCCTTGCGAACGGGCGGGCTTTCTGGCATACTTTCTGCCTGCGGATTCCTGTGCGCGGGGCATCTGTTCCCCAAGGAGTATGACATGCAGCCAGAGCTTCTTCTTTTCGACATCGGCAATACCTGCATCAAGGTCGGTCTGGCCGACTCCCGGGGGGTGATGACCTCCTACAATCTGCGCACGGACCCCGCCCAGACCTCGGACAGTCTGGGCCTGACCCTGCTGGAGCTGCTGCGCCACGCCGGTGCCGAGCCCCGTTTCACGGCCTGTGTGGCCTCGTCGGTGGTGCCGGGTTTCGATCCCCTGTTGCGTGAAGCCGTCCAGCGCTATCTGGGCTGCCCCCTGTGGATGGTGCCGCAGGACATGCCCATCCCCCTGCAGAACCATTACGAGCGCCCGCAGGAAGTGGGCGCCGACCGCCTGGTGGGCGCCTATGAGGCGCGCCGTCTGCATCCCGGCCCGGAATCCCTCATCGTGGTGGACTTCGGCACGGCCGTCACCTTTGACTGCATCAGCGGCAATGCCTACCTCGGCGGCCTGATCTTTCCCGGCCCGCGCACGGCCATCTCGGCCCTGGCGCGCGAAACGGCCCAGCTGCCCCGCGTCAACCTGGACGTGGACGCCCTGGAGCCCGCGCCCGGCCGCAGCACGTCGGTGAGTATCCAGCACGGTCTGGTCTTCGGCTTCGCCTGCATGGTGGAAGGCCTGACGCAGCGCCTGAAAAAGGGCCTGCCCGGTGACTGTCTGGTGCTGGCCACGGGCGGCTTTGCCCCGTCCATCGCGCGCATCAGCCCCGACGTCTTCGATGCCGTGCTGCCCTCGCTCTTGCTGGAGGGCCTGCGCCGCCTGTATTACGAATGTCACCCCTATTGAGGGCCGTAGCGGCCGTGCCGCTCCGTGCGGCAGTGGGCCCGGGCCTGCCGTCGCGCGCAGGGCCCGGACGCCCCCTTCTGGGGAAGAAAGATTTTTGCGGCAAGGCTTCCCTGCCGCCGGACAATGGCCCCGCCACCGCCCGTGGGGGCGCAGCGGAGAAAACGACTCTTTCGCGCGGCGGAAGAATCAACCTTCAAAGGAGCGATTATGAGCAGCAGCATTGCGTCTGTGTATGCCCGCGAGATCCTGGATTCGCGCGGCAATCCGACCGTGGAAGTGGAAGTTTCTCTGGAGTCCGGCCACAGCGGCCGCGCGGCCGTGCCTTCCGGCGCCTCCACCGGCAGCCGTGAGGCCCTGGAACTGCGTGACGGCGGCAAGCGTTACGGCGGCAAGGGCGTGACCAAGGCCGTGGAGAACGTCAACAGCGAGATCGCTGACGCCCTGCTGGGCCTGGACGCCCTGCAGCAGGTGCAGCTGGACAACACCCTCATCGACCTGGACGGCACCGACAACAAGAGCCGTCTGGGCGCCAACGCCATGCTGGGCGTGTCCATGGCCTGCGCCCGTGCCGCCAGCGAATACCTGGGCCTGCCCCTGTACAAGTACCTGGGCGGCGTCAACGCCAAGGTGCTGCCCGCGCCCATGATGAACATCATCAACGGCGGCGCCCACGCCCCCAACAACCTGGACATCCAGGAATTCATGATCATGCCCCTGCGCGCCCAGAGCTTCCGTGATGCCCTGCGCATGGGTTCCGAGATCTTCCACGTGCTGAAAAAGCTGCTGGAAAAGGACGGCCACGTGACCAGCGTGGGCGACGAAGGCGGCTTTGCCCCCAACCTGAAGAACCACGACGAAGCTTTCAGCTACATCGTCAAGGCCATCGAAGAAGCCGGCTACATCCCCGGCAGCGAAGTGGCCCTGGCCATCGACGCCGCCGCTTCCGAATTCTATCAGGACGGCAAGTACGTGCTGAAGGGTGAGAACAAGACCTTCAACAATGCCGAAATGGCCCAGTGGCTGGCCGAGTTCACCAGCAAGTACCCCCTGATCTCCATCGAAGACGGCATGGCCGAAAGCGACTGGGACGGTTGGGGCATGCTGACCGCCAGCCTGGGCGAACGCACCCAGCTGGTGGGCGACGACGTGTTCGTGACCAACCCCTCCATCCTGGCTGAAGGCATCGCCGAAGGCGTGGCCAACTCCATCCTCATCAAGCTGAACCAGATCGGCACCGTGACCGAGACCCTGGACACCATCGAGATGGCCAAGGAAGCCGCCTACACCACGGTGGTCTCCCACCGTTCCGGCGAGACCGAAGACAGCTTCATCGCCGACCTGGCCGTGGGCGTCAACGCCGGCCAGATCAAGACCGGCTCCCTGTGCCGCTCCGAGCGCATGGCCAAGTACAACCAGCTGCTGCGCATCGAAGAAGAACTGGGCGACGGCGCCGAATTCTTCGGTCCCATGCTGGCGGAATACTACGCCCTGGACGAGAGCGAAGACTAATCCGGCGGGCAGGCACGGCCTGCCGTCATCCGTATTCCCGAGGGGGCCGCAAGGCCCCCTTTTTTATGCGGCAGGGAGAGCTTGTCGGACAAAAGCGCCGCCTTCATCAAGAGAAGGCGGCGCTTTACTTTTTGGGGGAGGGGCGTCAGACGGAGCCCTTCTCCGTCGAAGGAGAGACCCTCCGGAGCATGTGGCTATTTCCGCTCCAGCTCGTGGGCATCCACGTAGGCGTCGAAGGTCTCCAGATCCATGGGCGGGGAGAAGAGATAGCCCTGTCCGTACTTGCAGTGCGAGGCAAGGAGCTTTTGCAGCTGGTCTTCGGTCTCCACGCCCTCGCAGAGGATCTCGATGCCGAGGCGGCGGGCCATGTCCACGAGCGAGGAAATGATGATCCAGACCGAGCGCTGCTTTTCCTGCCCGGGGGCCAGGAAGGCCCGGTCCAGCTTGATGGTGTCGAAGCCGAAGGAATGCAGTATGGCCATGGAGGAATAGCCCTTGCCGAAGTCGTCGAGGCTCAGGCCGATGCCCGCACGGCGCAGGGCATCAAGGGTGCGGATGAAGGCTTCTTCGTCCAGCCAGGCCATGCTTTCCGTGACCTCCACATGCAGCAGGTGGGCGGGAACATCGTGGCGGGCCGCGATGCCGAGGACGGTCTCGACATAGTTGTCGTGGAAGAACAGGGCCTTGGACTGGTTGATGCTGATGGGGGGCACCTTTTTGCCTTCGTCCAGGCGGCGGCGTATCCAGGCGCAGACCGTATCCAGGACAAAGAGGTCCAGTTCGCGGATGAAGCCGTTCTGCTCGAACAGGGGGATGAATTCGTCGGGATAGACCATCTTCCCGTCCGGGCCCTGCCAGCGGATGAGGGCCTCGGCCCCGAGCAGTTTCCTGTCCGCAAGGCAGACCTGGGGCTGCATGAAGACGGTGAACTCCCCGTGTTCCAGGGCGTTGACCATACGGTTCTCGATGTCGTTGGCCTTGAGTTGCCGGGCCCCGATGAGCTCGTTGTAGATCAGGAACTGCGAGCGGTAGCCGCCGGAAGCGATACTGGCTTCCGCCGTTTCGGCATAGAGCAGATAACGGGAGACGAAGCGCTCGGATTCGTTGATGTTTTTTCCCGCCCCCGACGTGGGCTGCGGTTCGTGTTCTTCCATGTCGGCATCGTTGCGGATGACGTACACGCCGCAGGAGAAGCTCACCGGGCGCTGGTACAGCTTGCGGGCCATGTCCGCGACGCTGAACAGCTCTTCCATGCGCTGGGTGAAGGTGGTCTCGTCAGGGCATCTCCAGAGCAGGAGATATTGTCCCGAGCCGCTGTAGGCGGCCAGTTCCCCCTGGCGGCTGCGCAGGGCGAACTCGCGGTTGCAGAAGCGGATCAGGCTGTCCCCGGTGCGCAGGCCGCAGGCCCGGTTGATGAGCTTGAGCTTGCGGATGTTGATGGTGGACAGATAGTAACGCCGCGGGTCCTTTTGCAGGATCTTGGCCGCATCTATAAGGAACCTGGCCCGGTTGGGGCCCTGCGTCACGGGATCGGTGAGCGCCGCCGCGCGGAGATCGGCCAGACGCCGCCTGTTGTGGCGCATGACGAGGAGCATGATCAGGCCCAGCAGCAGGCCCAGGCCGCAGAGCGTCTCCACCAGGTTCCGGCGCAGGAAACGGCGGATGACGTCCAGCAGGGAATCCGGCGCGGCGGAAAGGAGCAGGGCGTCGATGGTGGCCGTGGTGGTGGAGGTGATGACCTTGTCCAGCACGGAAGTCACGAAGGGCGAGGCATGGGGCGAGATGCCCAGCGCCATGGGATACATGGCCCGGGTGGGGAGCAGCAGCTCGTCCTTGGGCGGATCGTCCTGGAGGGAGGCCGCAGGGTAGGGCCAGAGGTAAACGTCCACTTCCCCTTTCTCAAAAGCTTTGCGGCAGGCGTCGATATTGGGGAAGATCTTGGGGGTGTCCTCGGGGTAGGCGCTCTGGTAGGCCAGCATCACGCTGCGCATCTCGCGGGTGAAGCCCACCGTGCAGGACTGGCCGGGGATATTTTTGTCATGGAGCCGGCCCACCACCGTGATGGGCGCGTTATAGAAGGGCCTGCCCGAAAAGATGTTCTGGCTGCGCAGGAAGGAAAGCTGGGGATAGACGTCGGGCATGATGTCCGCCGTACCGTCGGCCAGCGCCTTGAGACAGGCGTCATAGGAAGGCTGGGGAAGGAATTCGAAACGGATGCCGCTCTGGCGTTCCAGCATCTTCAGGAAGGCATAGAGGAAATTGCCCCCGAATTCGGGGTCCATCATGTCCTGTTCGCGGCTGTAGGCCACGCGGATGGCGGGCTTGGTGGCCAGCCACCGGCATTCGGACCGGGTGAAGACCACGGGCATGTCCGAGGAGATGTTGAGATAACTGTCGTACAGGCGGGCCAGATAGCTGGGATGATTCAGGAGGATCTGGAGCATGGCCTCGTTGAGGGGAGCCATGACCTCCATATCGTCCTTGCGGGTGACGAAGAAGAAAGGATCCGTGGAGATGGTGGCCACCACCTTGGTACCATTGCCGCGCAGCACACCGTCCACATAGCCGTCGATGCGGCCTTCGGCCAGGGCCTGGGCCATCTCGTAACTTTCCTCAAAAAAAACGGGGGTGAACGAAAAGCCGTTCTGTGCCGCGAAACGCGTCATCACGACATATTGCTGGGAATCGTTGAAAAAGCCGATGCGCATGCCGTTGAAGGCTTCCAGATCCATGTAATATATGTCGCTCATGCTGGAGACATGCAGACAGGTGTTCTCGTATCCGGCACGCAGTTTGGAAAAGCTGTAGAGCCGGGAACGCTCGGGCGTGAAGCTGATGCCGCAGGAAAGGTCGATGGTGCCGTCGTCCAGGCGCTGGGCCAGCTCGTCGAAGCGGATCTTGACCCACTTGTATTCCCATCCCGTATAGCGCGAGATGGCCGTGAGCAGGGCCACGGCATAGCCGGAAAGGTGTTCCCCTTCACCTTCGAAAACGCCGTGCTGGTCAAAATAGCCCACACGGATGATCTTGGATGCTTTATAATTGGCGGCGATGTCTTCGGGAGAGAAAAAATGGAAAGTCGTCCTGTTCAGGGGCAGGCTCGTTTCCGCCTGGACCGGGGTTTTCCCGGAGGAGGCGGCGGCGAGAGCTCCCAGGGGAACGGGCAGGAGCAGGCAAAGCAGGAAAAGCAGCAAAGTTCGGAGCATGGTACGTTCTCACATCATGCCGTTGCATCGGAGACATGGCATCACGGCAGGGACTTCCCGGGGACGGGAAGGGCCGTTCAAAGTATGAATGTACAACGCATCATGCTCGGAGCGCAAGACGCTTCGGGGCCTATGGGTCAGGGATATCGCGGACTTGAGCTTGCCGCGCTCCCGGAGTATACTCCGCCCCTTCCACGCGCCGGCCCCGGCGCCAACGTCAGCCACGAGGTCGCCATGATCCTTATTGATGGAAAGCAGACTGCCCGCGACATCCGCGCGGAACTCAAGGCCCAGGTGGAGGCCGCTGTGTCGGCCGGCCGCCGCGCTCCCGGCCTGGCCGTGATCCTGGTGGGAGAAGATCCCGCATCGCAGGTCTACGTGCGCAACAAGGAACGTGCCTGCGCCGAGGCGGGCATCCTTTCCTTCCCCTACCGTCTGCCTGCCGATACCACGCAGGAGGCCCTGCTGGCCCTCATCGCCGAGCTCAACGGCCGTGACGACGTGGACGGCATCCTTCTGCAGCTGCCCCTGCCCAAACATCTTTCCGCCTCCGCCTGCCTGCTGGCCATCGACCCGGCCAAGGACGTGGACGGCTTCCATCCCGAGAACGTGGGGCGTCTTTCCCTCAACCTGCCCGGCATGGTCTCGTGCACGCCGGCGGGCGTCATCGAGCTGCTGCGCCGCTACAACCTGCCCACCCGCGGCAAGAAGGCCGTGGTGCTGGGCCGTTCGGACATCGTGGGCAAGCCCCTGGCCCTGCTGCTGGCCCGTCCCGGCGAATTCGGCGATGCCACGGTGACCCTGTGCCACTCCCGCACGCCCGATCTGGCGGCGGAATGCCGCAGCGCGGATTTCCTCTTCCTGGCCATCGGCCGCCCGCGCATGATCACGGGCGACATGGTCCGCGAAGGCGCGGTGATCATCGATGTGGGCATCAACCGCACGGACGACGGCCTGTGCGGCGACGCGGACTTCGAATCCGTGAGCAAGAAGGCCGCGGCCATCACGCCCGTGCCCGGCGGCGTGGGCCCCATGACCATCGCCATGCTGCTGAAGAACACCGTCCAGGCCTGGGAAGGCCGTGCGCAACGGCCCGCTCGCGGCA
>NZ_JBNPNC010000010.1:0-61570 GCF_050314315.1 Desulfovibrio sp. SGI.102
CTAGGAGACAGGTTGCCGTGAGCGTCAGGACTTTCTGCATATGATCCTCCCTAAGAGTTTGAAAAAGGCTAAACATTTCTTGGTAGATAGGCAACAGGCAGAAGAGCGTCCCCGGGGGCGTTTTGGGGGAGCAGGCTGTCCGGATGAATATGACATCTAAAATAGGCGAGACCTTGCTGGTCGCCCGCTGGGGACGTACCCTCACGGTCTGGTACGGGTCTTACAGAGAACATGCCTGGACCGCTTACTTGTTTCTGCATGCGGGACGGGCAGACTATCCATGGGAGACCGCAAGAGGGCTCACCTCATGCTTTTTTAAGGAAAGATGGCAGGTCCGCGCGAAGTCGGCCTTGCCGGTTGTTCCTGTTTGTCTCGCAAATTCGCAACGAAGGAAGGATCTTATCCGGGCAGACTTCCGGGGTGAGCGGATGCTTTTGTCCCGTTTTGAACAACGTTGTTTATTTGTCGTATCCCCTTGCTAAGTTTTTGTTTCGGTGCTACGGTTTCATAAAATATTTTTTGTGGGGCGCCTTGTTTCAGGAACGCTTCACAGAAAAAACGTGCCGGAGCTCGCAGCCGTCAGGCAAGCACTCCCTCCGGCATGTTCCCTGTTTCATCCTGACCCAGGAGAGGAAGCCTATGAGCTACACACGAAGGGGATTCCTGAAACTGGCAGGCGTGAGTGCACTCTGTCTCTCGCTCAGCCAGTTCGGTTTCAACCTCGGCGAGGCCCAGGCCTATGCCGGGAGTCTCAAGATAGAAGGCGCGAAGGAAGTCATCACGATCTGTCCGTTCTGCGCTGTCTGCTGTCAGGTCATCGCTTACGTGCGCGACGGCAAGCTCGTCAGTACGGAAGGCGACCCTGACTTCCCTGTCAACGAAGGTGCCTTGTGTGCCAAGGGCGCAGCCCTGTTCTCCATGTACACGAACCCGCACCGCCTCACCAAGCCTTTGTACCGGGCGCCCTACAGTGAAAAGTGGGAAGAGAAGGACTGGGGATGGATGCTGGAAAAGATCGCCCGTCGCGTGAAGGATACGCGTGACAAGGATCTTATCCTCAAAAACAGCAAGGGCCAGACGGTCAACCGTCTGGAAAGCATTTTCATGATGGGCACCTCGCATGCCTCCAACGAGGAATGCGCCGTTATCCATCAAGCCATGCGCGGCCTGGGTGTTGTCCAGATGGACCACCAGGCCCGGGTCTGACACAGCCCCACTGTTGCGGCTCTGGCAGAGTCGTTCGGACGCGGTGCTATGACCAACCACTGGATCGACATCAAGAATGCCGACGTGGTTCTTATTATCGGCAGCAATGCCGCTGAACATCATCCTGTTTCGTTCAAATGGATCATGCGGGCCAAGGACAACGGTGCGGCGCTTATCCACGTCGACCCCAAGTTCTCCCGTACGTCCGCCCGTTGCGATTATCATGTGCCGCTGCGCTCCGGTACGGATATCGCGTTCCTGGGCGGTATGGTCAACTATATCCTGGAATCGAACAGCTATTTCCACGATTACGTCGTCAACTATACCAACGCCTCGTTCATCGTCGGCAAGGGCTATGACTTCAAGGATGGCCTTTTCAGCGGCTATGACGCCAAGGCGCGCAAGTATGACCAGAGCAAGTGGGGCTTTGAAAAGGGCCCGGACGGCGCTCCGCTGCGTGACGCCACGCTGAAGCACGAACGCTGCGTCTTCAACCTGATGAAGAAGCACTATTCGCGTTACACCCTGAAGAACGTCTCCGACATCACGGGTGTTTCCGAAGAGAACCTGCTCAAGGTCTACAAGCAGTTCTGTGCCACCGGCAAGCCCGACAAGGCCGGCACCATTCTGTATGCCCTGGGCTGGACCCAGCATACCGTGGGTGTGCAGAATATCCGCTGCTCCACGCTGGTGCAGCTGCTGCTGGGCAACATCGGTGTGGCCGGCGGCGGCATCAACGCCCTGCGTGGCGAGCCCAACGTGCAGGGCTCCACGGACCATGCCCTGCTGTACCATGTGCTGCCCGGCTATATCGGCCTGCCGCTGGCTCCCTGGCAGACCCTGGCCCAGTTCAACAAGGCCAATACCCCGGTCACCAAGATCCCCAACAGTGCCAACTGGTGGGGCAACCGGCCCAAGTACTTCGCCAGCCTGCTCAAGGGCTGGTACGGTGAAGAGGCGAAACCGGAAAATGACTTCTGCTACGGCCTGCTGCCCAAGGGCGAGCCCGGAGCGGACTACTCGTACATGTATGTCATGGACAAGATGTACCAGGGCAAGATCAAGGGTGGTTTTGTCTTCGGCGTCAACCCCATGAACAGCTTCCCCAACACCAACAAGATGCGCAAGGCTCTGGACAATCTGGACTGGATGGTCTGCGCCGAGCTGCATAATTCCGAAACCACGGACAACTGGCACCGTCCCGGCGTCGACCCCAAGAAGATGAAGACCGAAGTCTTCCTGCTGCCGTCGGCGCATCGTGTGGAAAAGGCCGGTACCATCAGCAACAGCGGCCGCTGGCTGCTGTGGTTCGACAAGGCCGTGGAACCCGCCGGTGAAGCCCGCAACTTCGCCGACATGTTCGTACCGCTGATCAACAAGCTGCGCGAGCTGTACAAGGCCGAGGGCGGCAAGCTGCCCGAAGCCCTGCTGAAGATGAACTGGCCCGAAAAGTACGACCCCGAAGAATGGATCCGCCGCATCAACGGCTTCTTCTGGGCCGATACCAAGATCGGCAACCGCCTGTACAAGAAGGGCGACCTGGTCCCGGCGTTCGGCAACCTGCAGGCCGACGGCTCCACCTCGTCCCTCAACTGGCTGTACACCGGCAGCTATACGGAGGATGAAGGCAACAAGTCCAAGCGGCGCGACCCGACCCAGACGCCCATGCAGGCCGCCATCGGCCTGTATCCCAACTGGTCGTGGTGCTGGCCGGTCAACCGGCGCATCCTGTACAACCGCGCTTCCGTGGACCTGAACGGCAAGCCCTACAACCCCAAGAAGGCCGTTATCGAATGGGACGGCAAGAAGTGGGTGGGCGACGTGCCGGACGGCCCCTGGGCGCCGCAGGCCGATACCAAGAACGGCAAGCTGGCCTACATCATGACGACGGACGGTTACGCCCAGCTGTACGGCCCCGGCCGTCTGGACGGCCCGTTCCCCGAGCATTACGAACCGGCGGAAACGCCCGTGGCGCAGCATCCCTTCTCCAAGCAGCTGAGCAGCCCGGTCTACAAGTTCCATACCAGTGATATGGACAAACTGGCCAAGGCTGCCGATCCCAAGTATCCCATCGTGCTGACGACCTACAGCATGACGGAACACTGGTGTGGCGGCGGTGAGACCCGCAACGTGCCCAACCTGCTTGAAGCCGAGCCCCAGCTCTACGTGGAGATGAGCCCCGAGCTGGCCAAGGAAAAGGGTATCGCCAACGGTGACGGCGTGATCGTGGAAAGCGCCCGCGGCAGGGTGGAAGCCATTGCCATGGTGACGGTCCGCATCCGTCCGTTCAAGGTCATGGGCAAGACAGTCCATCTGATCGGTATGCCCTTTGCTTATGGCTGGACGACGCCGAAATGCGGCGACTCCACCAACCGTCTGACCATTGTGGCCTGTGACCCCAACACGACCATCCCCGAAGCGAAGGCCTGTTGTGTGAACATCCGCAAGGCGGACAAGTTGACGGAAATTGCTTAACCAGCACCGGGCGTGCCCTTCGGGGCACGCCCCCCAAGGAGCAAAGATATGCCGAAAGCATTTTTAGTCGATACCACACGCTGCACGGCATGCCGCGGCTGTCAGCTTGCCTGCAAGGAATGGCACGATCTGCCCGCCAACGAGACCAAGCAGCGGGGGAGCCATCAGAATCCGCCGGATCTGAACCCCAACAACTACAAGATCGTTCGTTTCCACGAGCATCTGGACAAGCAGGGCAATGTGGTCTGGAACTTCTTCCCGGACCAGTGCCGCCACTGCGTCACGCCCATCTGCGTGGACGTGGCCGACATGGCCGTGCCCGGCGCCATGATCAAGGATCCCAAGACCGGTGCCGTGCTGGTGACCGACAAGATCAAAAAGCTCAGCGAGCAGGACATGGCAGACGTCATCCATGCCTGTCCGTACAATATCCCCAGGTATGACAAGGTCAAAAAGACCCTTGCCAAGTGCGACATGTGCGCCGACCGCGTCGCTGCCGGGATGCTGCCCGCCTGCGTCAAGACCTGCCCCACCGGGGCCATGGCCTTTGGCGAACGGGACGAGATCCTGGCCCTTGCCAAAAAGCGGCTGGAGGTCGTCAAAAAGACTCATCCCAAGGCATTCCTGGCAGATCCTGACGAAGTCAGCGTGATCTACCTGCTTGCGGAGGAAGCCGAGTTTTATCACGAATACGCGACCTTCGGCTAAATGTCGTTGCCTTCTCCCCGTTCCCACCCTCTCTCCGAAGCCCGCAGGCTTCGTTAGCCGGAGTATCCATGGCCGCATCCTGTCAAAGCGTGGAAGAAACCGTCAGCGGTATCCTTGCCCGCCGTCCTGTCCTGTCCCCTGTCCTGCAAGCCTTTGCCCCGCTGCTGGCTGCCCGGGCCGCGCTGCCCGAACAGCTCAAGCCCCTGCTGGAATCTGCCGGCATCCGTCTGCTCGAGATGCAGCGTGAGCGGGCCGCACAGGGCTATCCGCTGCTGGCGGAGATGTCGCTTGCCGGTATCGGGACAGCCCTCAGGACCGCGGCCGAGACCCTGATCCCGCTGCTTGCGGCCCAGGATGTGGTCAGGCCGCATGAGGCGAAACTGCGGGCGTTCTTCCTGGATGCTGCACAGGGGCCTGAGGCTCCGGTGGCCCTGGCGGAAGCCGTGCTCAATGAGACGGCCGAGAGTGCCGAAAGCGTGGGAAAGATAGCGGCGCATCTGGATATCCCTGTGCAGGTGCTGCTGTTCGCGTTCAGCTTTATGCTGGGGCCTGTCCTGCGGGCCCTGGTGGAGCTGTCGCCGCACGGGAACGGGAAGGAGGCTCCCTGGAACGTGGAAGGTGCCTGGCGGCAGGGCTATTGTCCTGTCTGCGGATCCGGGCCTTCCATAGCGTATCTGGACCGGCCTGTTTTTGATGAGAAAAACGCGTTCCTGGCGGGCGGTGGCGGCAAAAAGCACCTCCACTGTTCGCTGTGCGGCACGGACTGGACCTTCCGCCGCGGGGCTTGTCCCTTCTGCGGCGAAGAAGGGGCAGGTGTCATGGAGATCCTGAAAGAAGCGGGGAATGCCCTGGGCGAGCGCCTGGACTGGTGCACCCGCTGCAAGACCTACTGCCCGGCGGTGGACTTGCGTGAGCGCGATACGACGCCCGATCTGGACGTCCTGGCGCTGGGGATGCTCCATATGGATATGGTCGCGGCCAAAAAAGGCCTGCAGCCCATCCATCCCGCTTTCTGGAACACGTTTTAGCACGAGCTGCCGTGGCTGCCTTGCGGCCAGCGGTCACTACGAGGTAACGCATGAAACGAGCGCTCATTGCGATATGTATGCTGTCATTGATCGGCGGCGCGGCCACCTGGGCCGTGGCTGGCGACGCCAAGGCTCCGGATAAGCCCATCGAGCTCAAGAGCTCGGAGCATAAAAAGATGTGGGTGAAGTTCAACCACGCTACCCATGAGAGCGTGGAGTGCGACGTCTGTCATCACGCGGCCCCCTCTGATGCCAAGGATGCCTATGTGTCCTGTGGCGCAAGCGAGGAATGCCACTCCCTGAAGGGGACGCGGGAACGTGATCCCCAGAGCCTGTTCTGGGCGTATCATACCAAGAATTCCGAGCGTTCCTGCTATGGCTGCCATACGGCCATGCTGGGACCGGGCTGCCGTCCGTGCCATATGCCTCCCCAGGGCGGCGGAGCCGAAGGAAAGTAAGTCACAGTCTGTCTGCTGCCCCGCAGGGAGAGATCCTGCGGGGCAGTTTTTTCTGGAGCCCGGACGGTTGCCGGGTGCGGGTATGCGCGCTTGATCGTTCCTTTTCGGAAGGTTTTTCCGGCCCATGCAGTTTACAGGGCTGCAACAAGCGGGTATCTTTATACAATAGGTCCTTCGGCACGGCAGGCGGCCTGTCCGGTGTCCTTGCGTGCCTGGACTTTCGGATTTTAGCCTTTCCCGAAAGGCCGGAGAGGAAGCCCGCGGATGGTCGGGCAATATGCGGAAGAGCCGCAGGATTTTCAATGGAGACACGCATGCGGATCGGAAAGTGGGATCACGATGCCTTTGTGGCCGTGGTAAAGGATTTTCATGGCCATGTGGCCCCCGGGGTCATCATCGGAGGATATATGGTGGAAATGGCACGGCGTACCCTGCCGGAAGGCATCCTGTACGACGCCGTTTCGGAAACGGTCCAGTGTCTCCCGGATGCCATCCAGCTGCTGACCCCCTGCACGGTGGGCAACGGCTGGTTGAAGGTCTATCATTTTGGTATTTATGCCCTTTCCCTGTATGACAAATATACGGGGGAAGGGACGCGCGTCCGTCTCAACGTGGAGGCCCTGGATGCCTATCCGCATGTGCGGGCCTGGTTCCTCAAGGAAAAGCCCAAGCGTGAGCAGGAACCGGAACTGCTGCGTGAAGAGATCCGCACGGCCGGCATGGACCTGCTCCAGGCCGCCCCTGTGCGTATCCATCCTGACTTTTTGGTGAAGAAGGGGAAAGGCGTCGTGCGTCGTTGTCCGCGCTGCGGGGAATGGTATCCGGCAGTGCTGGGCGATCTGTGCCGTCGCTGTCAGGGGGATGGCCCCTACCTTGCCGGAAAGGAATAGCCCTGTCGTTCCGGGCCCACGGAAAGCATACCGCCGTGGGCCTTTTCTTTTCAGGAGAGAGCGTGATGGAACTGGAAGCCCGCAAAGCCGTACTGTATTCCATTTTTGATGCCGGGGTGCGGGCTGTGGCTCCCGATGCGGCCCTGATGCGTCATGTCTGTCTGGAAGGCGACAGCCTGCTTGTGGACGGGAAACGCTGGCCGTTGCCGCGCCGGGGCCGTTTGCTGGTGCTGGGAGCCGGCAAAGGGGTCGCGCCCATGGGCGCTGCCGTGGAAGAGCTGCTGGAGGATCGCATCCATAGCGGGCTGCTGGTGGTCAAGTACGGTCACGGTCTGCCGTTACGGCAGATCACTCAGGTGGAGGCCGCCCATCCTGTCCCGGACGCGGCAGGCGCAGCAGCCACGCAGGCATTGCTGGAGCTGGCCGCCGGGACGACGGCAGACGATCTTGTCCTCTGTCTGCTCACAGGCGGGGCCAGTGCCCTGACGCCAGCCCCGGTGCCCGGCGTCACTCTGGAAGACATGCAGCAGGTGACGGAGCTGCTGCTGCGCAGCGGCGCGACCATCGCGGAACTCAATGCCGTCAGGAAGCATCTGTCCCGTTTCAGCGGTGGCCAGCTGGCCCGGACGGCTGCTCCGGCCGGGGTGGTGAGCGTGATCGTTTCCGACGTGGTGGGGGACGTTCTGGATGTCATCGCCTCGGGTCCCACAGCACCCGATGCTTCGACGTTTGCGGACTGCATGGACATCCTTGCCCGCTACGAGCTGGCACCGGCCATGCCGCCTGCTGTCCTGGATCATCTTCAAAAAGGCTGTCTGCGTCAGGATGCCGAGACGCCCAAGCCGGGGGATGCCTTGTTCCGGCATGTGCAGAATACCCTGGTCGCCACCAACCGGCAGGCCCTGGATGCGGCGGCGGAGCAGGCCCGGCAGCAGGGCTTCCGTCCTGTCATCCTGACGAACAAAATGGTGGGGGAAGCCCGGGAGCAGGCGGCCCTGCTGGTGGCGCAGGCCCGGCGGATGGCGGCCGAACTGCCGGCGGATGCACAGCCGCTCTGCCTGCTGGCCGGTGGTGAGACGACGGTGACGCTCCGCGGCGGGGGCAGGGGAGGGCGCAATCAGGAAATGGCGCTGGCAGCCAGCCTGGCCTTGCAGGACTGCCCGCATGTCTGCGCCCTGTTTGCCGGTACGGACGGCACCGATGGCCCTACGGACGCTGCCGGAGGATGCGCCTGGGCCGGGAATCTGGCTGTGACGGGGATGGAGCAGGCACGTCATGCCCTGGAAGAAAACGATAGTTATCCGATACTTCACCATTGCGGCGCTCTGCTGCGGACCGGTCCCACACGGACGAATGTGATGGATCTGGCCGTGCTGCTGGTCTGGCCGGAAAAGGCTCAGTAAAAGTTTTTTCTTTGCGGTCATAGCTTGACAATGACAGGTTTAAATAGTAATGTTTATTAAATACTTGGAGTTTGCTATGGCCCAACCACAGACCAGAATGACTAGGCAACGTGCTGTCATCCTTGAAGAACTGAGAAAAGTCAAAACACACCCCACAGCGGATGAACTGTACAGCATCGTTCGTGAGCGCCTGCCCCGCATCAGCCTCGGTACGGTATACCGCAACCTCGATTTCCTGGCGGATACCGGCGAGATACGCAGGCTCGAAGCGGCAGGGACGACAAAACGGTTCGATGGCGATATTTCCTGGCATCAGCATGTGCGCTGCATCCATTGCGGGCGCATAGGTGATGTCATGCAACCCCTGCCGGTACCCTCTGTGGCAGGCATGCAGGTAGAAGGCTTTTATTCCATCGTCGATTCCCGTGTGGAATTTGACGGTATTTGTGAAGCCTGCGCCGCCAAGGGCTTGAAGTAAGCACACGCTTCCGGGACGGACTTTGTCCGTCCCGATCCCTCAAAGGAGATTGTTATGGCTGAAGCTCAGGACATGTGGCGTTGCCAGATGGTGAATTGCGGTTATGTCTACGACCCGGATCGTGGCGACAGACGCCACAAGATCCCTGCCGGTACCAAATTCGAGGACCTTCCTGATGACTGGCGCTGTCCGGTCTGTGGCGCGGCAAAGAAAAGTTTCCGTCGCCTCTCGGAAGAAAATTAGCATTCAGGCAAGGACGCCCTTCGGGGCGTCTTTTTTATGATGGCTGTGACTGTACCGTGCAGGCACGGAGTAAAAGACACCCGGTATGCGGGTGTCTTTTTTTATGGGCAAGCATTATGCATGCCGGGTTCGTATCATAACAGCCCCGTCCAGTGCCGCTGGCCGCTGCCGCCGGACGTTGGCCTGGCAGAAGGATACCGGAGGGCAGGGGAAACAGCTTCTCTGTCTTGCGCAGGGGACAGGAGCATGGTTTTTCTGTCCGCATCTGCCAAACATCTCCTCCCGTCCGGCATCCGTTGTCCTGCCCGGGCAGGGCGGTAAAGAGATGCTTGCGTAGCCTGACTGTTTTGGTATCTTCAAAAAATACCTTGTTTCAGCAACAGACTGGTGCGCATGAAATATCTACCATCACAGATCATGACCTTTTTGCACGAGCGCGGCGCAAAGCACAATATGATCGTGCTGCGGCGCTTTTTCATTACCCTGTGCATCATGATCGCCGCTTACAGCGTCATCTTCCACTGGCTCATGGAATATGAAGGGAAGGAACATTCCTGGATCACCGGGGTCTACTGGACGCTGACGGTCATGTCCACGCTCGGTTTTGGGGACATCACCTTTTCCTCGGATCCGGGCCGCATCTTTTCCATCGTCGTGCTCATGTCGGGCGTGATCTTTTTCCTGATCATGATGCCCTTCACCTTCATCCAGCATTTTTACATGCCGTGGCTGGAAAGCCAGAAAAAGGACATGGTGCCGCGCCGTCTGCCCGCCGGGATCAGGGGGCATGTGCTGATCGCCGGAAGCGGCCCCATCACCCTCAACCTGGCCGATGACCTGGCGCGCCATGGTATCCGGCGTGTGCTGCTGTGCAATGATCCCCAGACAGGTCTGGACCTGCTCGACCAGGGCTATGAAGTGGCTGCCGGTGACCATGACGACGTAAAGACCTACCAGAAATTGCACGCCGATACGGCCGCCATGCTGGTAGTCATGGATACGGACATCCGCAGTACCAACATCGTCTTCTCGGCCCGTGAAGCCGCGCCCCAGGTGGTCATCGCCGCGGGGGTGGAAAATCCCGATGCGACGGACATCCTGCGCCTGGCAGGATGCAACAGGGTGTTCCAGTTCCATAATGTGCTGGGTGAGGCCATGGCCCGACGGGTGGTCCGCTCGTCCCAGCGGGCCAGCATCATGGGCCGCTTCGGCCGTCTGGTGGTGGCGGAAGCCCCGGTGATGCACAGCAGTCTGGCCGGCAAGACCCTGCTGGACTGCAGCTTGCGCGAACGGACGGGCATCAACGTAGTCGGCGTCTGGGATCGCGGCGCTTTCCAGCTGCCCGGGCCGCATACCATGTTCACGGAAAGCAGCGTGCTGGTGGTGGCCGGTACGGAAAAACAGGTGCGGACGTTCGACCGCCTGATCAGCGAGCCGGAAAAGGCAGAGATGGAGAACGTGCCCGTGGTCATCCTGGGCGGCGGCAGGGTGGGCCTTGCCGTGGCGCGGAACCTGGCACGCCGCAAGATCCCTGCGGTGATCGTGGACCGGCAGCCGCACATCAATTCCGGCGCCATCCCCCATGTGCACGGGGATGCCGCGGATCTTGCCGTTCTGGAAAAGGCCGGTATCCGCAAGACGCGCACCATCATCATCACCACCCATGACGATGACGCCAATATCTATCTGACCATCTACAGCCGTCGTCTGCGGCCGGATGCCCAGATCCTCTGCCGTGCCTCGCTGGACCGTAACGTCAACGGCCTGCACAGCGCCGGTGCGGACCAGGTGCTTTCCCTGGCTTCGCTGGTGAGCAACAGCATCATCAATCTGCTGGCTCCGGACAAGATGATGATGCTGAATGAGCGCCTGCTCGTCTTCCGCTATACCATCCGCGGACAGCTGCAGGGCAAGAGCCTGATGGAATGCGGCATCCGCAACAAGACCAAGTGCAGTGTGCTGGCCGTGCGCGACAATACCGGCACCATGCACGTCAACCCTGATCCGGGCTACATTTTCGCTCTGGGGGATGCCCTTTATCTCATCGGCGACTCGGAGGCCGAGGAGCGCTTCCGCGAACGTTACGGCATCGACAGCAATCTGGCCTGTGCCGATGCTGATTTGAGCTGAGGCATCGCAGCGGCCCAGGGGTTCGCAGCCGCAGTATGCAGCCATCCGCTAGCCCTGCAGGAGCTGCAAGACTTCCTTGTCGTCTGTCACGACCTCGAAGGCCGATTGCAGGGAAGCGGGCAGGCGGGAAGGCCGGCCGGTCGCCATGTCGATATAGACCCAGACCGTGGCCGCTTCGGCCAGGACGCTGCGATCGGCGGCGCGCCAGAACAGATAGCGGCGCAGGCTCTGGCGGGAGGCAAGCTCGGCCACCCAGGTGGCGGCGGTGATGACATCTCCGGCAAGGGCAGGGCGTTTGTAGGTGATGGTATGCTGGCGGACGACCCAGCCGTGCCCTTCCGCTTCGTAGCGTTCCACGCCCCAGCCCTGAACAGTGGAGTGGTTGATGGCCAGATCCTGCATCCACTGCACATAGCACAGGTTGCTGACGCGTTTCTGGATGTCGATATGCTGGGGAGCGACGATGATTTCCTGGGTGAAGATGCGCATGGTTCCTTCTTGGCAGGGCCGGGTGCTGCCTGCCGTGCAGAAGGCAGCATATACCTCTCCACGGGGAAAGGCCATGCGCCTTTTGCCTGCCTCTGCTGCCTGTCGGAGAGATTTCGCTTGTCTGTCCTGCTGCCCCAGCGTAGAGGGGAACAGAGATGTATTCGGGACAGGAGGGAAGGAGCATCATGGTACAGCGCATGACCATGGCATGGGTAAAATGGTTGGGATGTGCGGGCTTGCTCCTGCTATTGTCGGGGCCGGTCATGGCCGCGGAAGGCGTGCTGGAGATCCTGGCGGCCGGAGATGTGCTGCTGGGCGGCCGGATGCTCGAAGCGCCCCAGGCTGGAGAGCTTTTCGGGCCCCTGACCCGCCGGCGTCTGGAGCAGGCGGACATTTTTCTGTGGAACTGCGAGATCGCCGGTCTTTCTTCCGTCTCCAAGCAGAATACCTTCGTCTTCCATGCCGACGGGATGCTGTTCCCCCAGATGGCGTTTGCCAATGGCGCTGCCTGCACCGCCAACAACCATGTGTTCGACGGGCTGGAAGAGGGCGCGGCCAATTTGATGGCGGTGCTGGAAGGGGCCCGTATCCGCTACAACGGCCTGCATGACCGCGGTACCTTCGCACCCCTGTCCCTTTTGCCCCAACGAGAGCCGCCGGTCTATCTGCTGACGGGATCGCCCATGTCGCAGATAGGCAGCGGGCCCCGGATCGTCACACTGTCCTATCCCCAGCTGCTGGAAGCCGTGCGGACATTGCGTGCCCGGGAGCCGGAGGCCTGTATCATCCTGTATTCCCATGACGGGAACGAAGGTTTTTCCGAGGCTTCGGATCGTCAGCGGCTCTGGGCGGATTGGTTTGCCGCCGCAGGGGCGGACATCATCCTTTTCGCCCACAGCCATTGCTACGGCGGGTTCGAGACCCTCGAGGCCTCGCCGCGCAAGACCTTCGTGGCCTGGGGACTGGGGAATTTTTTGTTCGGCGGCAACCGAGGCTGGCGGAGCCGGAGCGATGTGCGCCTGCTGTCCATCCGTCTCGATATGGCCACCGGCGGCAAATCCGCCTGCTGGCTGTACGGGAAGACCAAAAACTGGCAGTTTTCCCTGTACCGCATGGACGAAAGCGTGCTGCGGCAGGTGCAGGATCTGGGGGCCAGGGCTGCCGCCATCGTCGGCCAGCCTCCGGTGGAAGGGAACGAACAGGAAAAGGCCGATGAAGGATTCGGGCTGGGCTCATTGTTCCTGTTCTGGAAAAATCTTTAGGCTCTGCAGGGCCTGTGGGCGACCGGGCAGGACTGCAGCCAGAATGCGGCGATGGGGAAGGCAGGAAGCCTGGTCGACCATATCCTGGTCAGCCAGTTTTGAAAAAAGATACATGCAGGGACACGATGCCTGTCCGGGGAGCCGGACAGGCATCGGCCAAAACAGAAGGGGCGGCAGGTATTCCTGCCGCCCCTTCGTCTGACAGGAAGCGGGGGTGCCTCCTGCCCGGGGGAGGGCATGGCATCGGGCCGTCTAGGAGGTGGGGATTACTTGGCGCTTTCGCTGGTCGGGAAAGCGAAGTTGTCCTGGTAGTACCGGGTCACAGGGTGCTTGTACTTTTCCAGCGGCACGGGGACGCGGAAGAATTCCGGTTTGCTATCCGCATCCTTGCGCAGGCAGAGCCAGGCCAGCTGGGATTCGTCACGCACGGGGTAATCTTCGCGGTAATGGCCCGCACGGGTCTCCTTGCGTTCCAGAGAGGCCCGGACGTACATTTCGCTGACAAAGGCCACACCACGGGTCTCATGCAGCTTGAGCAGGTAGTGGGGATCCGTCGCAACCATACGCGGCAGGTCTTCTTCCCGGATGCGCTCCAGTTCCTTGAGCGCGGCCTGAAGGCTGCGTTTGTTCTTGAGGATGGAGACCCCGTAGGGGAAGACCGTTTTCTGGATGGAGGTCAGCACTTCCTTGGGAGTGAGACCTTCCTTGCCCAGAGGAGCGAACAGGGCCTGCTGGCGGGCAGTGATTTCCGCGTCGGACAGGTCGCTCTTGACTTCCGGCAGCGTCTGGAGCAGGCGGGCCGCATTCTCACCGGCCATATGGCCCAGCACGGACGTGGTCATCAGGGCAAAGCCGCCGGCGTAGACACCGGGCTCGGTGGCACGGGCCGTACCGGCAGCCAGAAGGCCTTCCAGATTGGTGTTGCCCCAGGCATCGGCCCGCAGACCGCCGTAAGAAACGGTCATCTGGGGCACCCATTCCGTGGAATCCCGGAACAGGTCCAGACCCAGGGCGGAAAGCTTGTCATAGTTCAGCTTCTGCCAGCCGTTCTGGGGACGCAGCAGGATCAGGTTCTCCTGCTGGATGTGGCTCAGGTCGAAGGTGATGGGACCGCGACCGGCCCGGATCTCCATGGCCATGGCCATGGTGGTGTAGTGGGGGTCGGTATTGGAGCCCAGCACGGGAGAGTAGCGCTCCATGAAGGGCTCGCCTTCGGCATTGACGAAGCGCGCGCCCAGAGGCATCAGCACGGTCTGGCCTTCCCAGCCGAAGAGGCGGGGCATGTTCCAGACACGGGCAAATTCCAGGTTCTGCAGGACCGCGCCGGCCTCATAGGTCATCTGCATGGTCTCGCCGGTAGGCGTGTTCTTGCCGTACGAGGTCTTCCAGCCGCCCATGCCGCTGGCGGCAATGACCACCCGGGCGTCGAAGCGGTAAAAATCGCCGTTGATGGTATCGAAGCCCAGGGCGCCGCAGACGCGGCCGTCCTGCTGCAGCAGCTCGGTCAGCAGGATGCGTCCCACCCGCTCCACGGAGCGCTGCTTGAGCTGGCGCACGATGTTCTTGACCATCAGCTCGCCGCCACGGCCCTTGAGCTGGGCCGGGTACAGCTTCACATGGTCCAGTCCCCGCTGGGGGACGTATTTCATGCTGCCGTCTTCTTTCTTGAAAAATTCGCAGCCGAAGCGTTCGTAGTCATGCAGACGGTCGGCAGAGCGCTTCAGGATCTCTTCCATGAGGTCCTGGTCGCAGAGGCCGTCGAAATAATAGATGAAGTCCTGGACCCACTCGTCCACGTTGTCCGGGGGGAGGACGGCTTCAAAGTCGCCGCCCGCCATGGTCATCAGACCGCCCCAGTCGCGGGGGCCCTTGTCCACGATGCAGATGCGGGCTTCAGGGGCCAGTTCGGAACAGCGGTAGGCGGCCCACAGGCCGGCGGAACCGCCGCCCATGATCAGGACGTCCGTCGTGATATGATGCATGTTCATCTTACAGTCCTCCGCCCAGAGCCTTGGGGATATCGGGGAAAACAGGCGGCAGTTCTTCGCGGAACGGATGCACGAAGATGGCGCCTGACGGGCACAGCCGTTCACAGATATAGCAGGTCATACAGTCGTCGGCATAGGCGATGAAGGCCTTGCCGTCCTCACCGAGCCGCAGGGCGTCCAGAGGACATTTTTCCACGCAGGCGCCGCAGCCGATACAGATAGCGGCATCGATTCTTTCGATCATGGTCTTTCCTTTGGGCACGGCCGTAGTGGAGATACGGCCGTGCCATTGTTCAGGAGGGCTGGCTAGAAAGAGTAGATGAACAGCACGCTCACGTTCCAGGCGTCACGGATGTCGCGATGGTCGCCGCCGGTCAGGCTCTGGCCCCAGACGTCATCCGACTTGTCCAGCCACAGGGCGATGTAGCTGGCTTCCAGGTTGACCTGCAGGTTGTCATAGATCTTGTATTCGTTGAGCAGGCCGAATTCCAGGGCGTAGTCACGCGTGGTGAGGTACAGGTTTTCGCGGCCGACCTTGGTGGTGCCTTCGGGATTGTTGGGAGCCATCCATTCGCCGGTACGCTCGTGGTACTTCTTCAGGATGCCGGGATCGTTGGTACCGCCGAGCAGGCTGATGTGGAAGGTGTGCTTGAGGTCTTCCAGGAAGCTCATGTCCTTCAGGCGGAAGCCCACGCCCCAGGTGCCCACCAGGTTGTTGCCGATGACGCGGTCACGCTCGAGGCCATTGATGTCCGGGCCCATGAAAGTGCCGGAGAAACTACAGGGACCGTAGTCGTTGCTGACGGTGGGCAGGCGTTCGGAACCGTTACCCACGTTGTCGTCGTCACCGGAGCTGTACCAGCCGAACAGACCCAGCTTGGTCCAGTCCAGATTGTATTCCAGCAGCAGGCCGGCCAGCCAGCCGGAGCGGTTCAGGGAGCCGTCGTCATAGGTCACGTTGCCGTACGAGAAATCCCAGGCGATGCGGAAGGGATCCCATTTGGTGATCTCGCCGCTCAGGCCGCCCCACCAGGCAGTGCCGTAAGCATTGAGTTTTTCCTTGTGGCTCAGCAGGTCGGCGCGCAGGGGGAACAGGCCGCTCAGGGCATAACCGCCGTTGACGCCGTTGATCTTGTTGCCGACGTAGGCATAGTTTTTGGAGCTGTCATTGCGGAACGTGTTGGAACCGATGGAGGCGAACATGCCCCAGGGGGTCAGCTTGACGCCGTCAAAGGTCAGGGGCACCATCAGGCCGGCCATGTCCATGTTGTCCATGAAATTCTTCTGGTCGCCGTCGGCATTGCCCACATAGTTGTCGTTGTACGGACGGGCCCAGAAAGCCGTCATGGCAGCGTTTTCATTGAAAACGTAGCTGGCGGTGATGGCGGCCACGTCAGACTGGAAGACGGTGGGGCCGCCCATGGCCATGTAGGGCAGACCGATGCCCTGGATACCCATGCGCAGTTTGAGGTCCGTATCGGGCACGCGCCAGTCGATGAAAGCTCGCTTGAGCTTCACGATATTCTTGTCGGCGCCCATGGCCATGCCGCCCTGAGGATCCTCGGCCTTGCCCCAGATGGACTTGCCGATTTCAAAGTAGACCTGACCGGAAAGGTTTTCGTCAGCCACGGCGTCGATGACCAGACGGACACGGGAACGGGCTTCAAATTCGTCTTCGCTCGGGTCATAGCCGGTATGTCCGCCATTGGTAAAGTTACCGTTCTGACCATACTGGAAACTCGCCAGCCATACCCCCTTGGCCTTGAAGTCTACAGCGTGGCTTGCCTGGGCGGCTCCCGTCACCATGGCTGCTGCCAGCAGCAGGCACCAAATCTTTTTCATAATCCTTCCTCCAGAGAGACAGTAGTTTTTGGGCAAAGCCCGGAAACTTGGGTACAAAAACAGACCCGGAGGCGAAAAAGGCGCCTCAGGGGGTCTGGTGCAATCTTAAAAAGGGCGGATCATGCGATCCGCCCTTTTCATCATGCTAGACTTGCATAAACAGGGGGAATGTGAAGCCGATGGCGCTGCAGGGGCAGCTGGTGCGGCAGTTGGCGCAGTGCCAGCACTCTTCGCCATGGACCATTTCGGGCCGTTCCGCTTCCTGGTAGGGACGCATCTCCAGCACATAGCCGGGGCAGTCCTCGACGCAGGTACCGCAGGCCTTGCAGTGGCCGCAGTGGAAGCAGCGGGCGGCTTCCTTCCGGGCCTGTTCGATGGTCAGACCCAGGTTGAGTTCGGCAAAAGCCTTGGTACAGGCATTTTCGGCTTCCTTTTCGGAAGGAACGCTCTCATACTGGGCGATGCCGTAGATGTCGGCGTACTGCACCACGTAGGGAGCGGTGTCGCTGCCCATGGCGTCGCAGTCTTCGATCATGTTTTCTTCGTTCAGGGCATAGACGCGGCTGCTGGTGCCGGTCAGCATCTGGTGCACGGCAAAGGCGGCACGGCGGCCGTCGCCCACGGCGCGGGCGATGGAGGCGGGGCCGGCGGACACGTCACCGGCGGCAAAAACACCGGCCTTGGAGGTACGCTGGCTTTCGTCCACCTTGATCCAGTTGCGGGGGGTCAGTTCCAGCCCACCGGCGTTTTCACCCAGGAAGGCCAGGTCGGTCTTCATGCCCACGGCAAAGATCACGGTGTCGCATTCCAGGACATGCTCGCCACCGGGCACGGCTTCCAGGGTCAGCTTGCCCTTTTCGTCAAAGTGGCAGTCCTTGACTTCGAAGTAGTCCACGCCGGTGACCTTGTCGCCTTCGGTACGGATGGCGGACATGGTGCAGGAATTGTGCACATGCACGCCTTCCTTGGCGGCCAGTTCCAGGTCTTCGGCAGGAGCGCGCATCTCACCGGCCTTTTCCAGGCAGATCACATGGACGTTCTCGGCACCCAGGCGACGGGCAGTGAAGGCGCAGTCGAAGGCCACGCCGCCGCCGCCCATGATGACGACGTTCTTGCCGATCTTGCCGGTGTTCTGGCCCAGAGCGGCGGCACGCAGGAATTCCACGGCCTTGACGGCCTTTTCGGCGCCAGGGATGGGCAGGCTGTTTTCAGCGGGCACACCGGTGGCCACGATGACGGCATCGTAGCGGGCGGAGATCTCTTCCATGGTGATGTCCACACCCACGCGGGTGTTGACGCGGGCACGCACGCCGGCTTCCAGCACCAGGCCCACTTCGCGGTCCACCACATCGCGGGGCAGACGGAAGTTCGGCACGCCGTAGCGGGGCACGCCGCCCAGCAGGGGCTCGGCTTCGTAGATGGTGACCTCTTGGCCCAGCAGGGCCAGGAAGTAGGCGGCCGTCAGGCCGGCAGGGCCGCCGCCGATGACGGCAGCTTTCTTGCCGGTGGCGGGACGACGCTTGAAGAAGACGTTGCCGCGTTCGGCAAAGGTCTCGGCAGCGCGTTCCAGGGCGCGGATGTTCAGGCAGCCGTCCATTTCCTTACGGTTGCAGGCATCCATGCAGAAGTGGGGGCAGACGCGGCCGGTGATGCCCGGGAAGGGGTTCTTGGCACGCAGGTAGCGCAGGGCTTCGGTGAACTGGCCTTTTTCGATGAGCGAGTTCATCTTCTGAATGGAATTGCCGATGGGACAGGAAGTTTCGCAGGGCGAGGTGCGGAACTGCTCTTTCAGCTGGGCGCCCAGCACGACGGGGCGCGTTATTTCACGGCTATATCTCGGGGGCATGATTACAAACTCCTTGGAAAGTGCATGAGGATGCCGCGGGCATTACAGCAGCGGCGCCTTGCCCCACTGGAAACGGGGGCCGTCTTCACCGCGGATCAGCAGCAGCGGCTTGGCCATGTCGGGATTCAGCTCGGGGTAATCCCGCAGCTTGTAGACACAGCGGCCGGTCTCCTTGCGTTCCATGGTGGCCTGGATGGCCAGTTCACAGACCGTCAGGATGTCGCGGGACTCGTGGCAGCGCATGAGATCGCGCAGGGTGTCGGCGTGCAGGCGACCGGCCTGGCCGGACAGGAAGCGGATCTTTTCCAGGGCGCGGGCCATGCCGGCCATGGAGCGGCGGAAGCCCATGTAGTAGTTCATGACGTTCCGGGTAGCCTGTTCGATTTCCTTGTAGCTGACGCCTTCGTCGGCGGGCACCTGCATGGGAGCGAACACGTCCTTCTTGACGCTGGCGGCCAGATCTTCATTGATCTTGCCGGCTTCGGTGATACCGGCGGCACGCATGCCGGCCTGGCGACCGGCTTCGTAGCCACCGCACATGGCGCCGGAGCAGTACAGGAAGATACTGCCGCAGAAAAGGTTGGGCACAGTGGTTTCGAAGGTATCGTTGACGGCGATGGTGCCGCCGAAGATCAGCTCGCCGATCTCCACTTCCAGCAGCTTGTGCTGGAAGTCGGTGCCGGTGCAGTCGGCCCAGTCACCGAAGGTGGCCTTGTCGCCGGGCATGAGCACGTACTGCAGTTCATGCACGACATCCTTGTCCACATGGCGCATATCCATGTAGAATGGCGGGCCGGAACCCTCCATCTGTTCCTGGAACGTGCCCTGGATCTGGTTGTTGCGCACGCCGTTTTCCATCATGGGGTCGTACTTGCCCATGAAGCGTTCGCCAAGGGCGTTGATTTCGTGCGCACCGGAGCTGTTGATGCCGTTCATGCCGGGGCAGCCGTAGCCCTTGGGCAGCATGGTGGCACGCTGATAGGTGTCCAGTTCGGTCACGGCGGCGCCCACATCATAGCCCAGCACCACACCGGCGCTGGTATTATAGGGGTACATCCAGACGTTGAAGGGATTGTGGGTGGAGTTATCCGTGCCGCGCGTGGCCGAACGACCCTGGGCCGAAACAACGGTCTTGGCGCGAACCAGCACGAATTCGCCGGTGCGGACATTCCAACCCAGCGCACCGCAGGCCTTGCCGTTGTCGGTGAGGATCTTGACCGCCATGACGTTGTCGAGCGTATTGATACCAGCATCACGCACGGTGCGGGCCATGGCGCGTTTGATGGTCATGCCGTTGGCGATATGGATCCACCAGCGGCCGGGCTGACCAAAACCCTGGGTGCGCAGGTAGGTGCCGTCAGCCTTCTTGCTGAACTGCACACCAGCCTTGCCCAGCACATCCAGAAAATATTTCATGTGGGCGTACCAGCCGTTCTGCAGCATGGCAGGCGACCAGCCATTGAGGGGCTTGGCGTAGAACTTGATGAGGTCTTCCACGGTGTCGTGGGCTTCACCGGGCTCATCCAGGACGGCCATATAGTGGTCATTGCCGCCGCCGATACAGCCGGAGCTTTCCAGCTTGCCCTTGTCCATCAGCACTACGTCGAGGCCCTGGTCACGCGCGCCGAGCGCCGCACCACAGCCCGAAGCACCGGAGCCGATCACGAGCACGTCGGTTTCCACTAACGTGCCGAGAGGGTGTTTGGTCATCTTCATAGCAATATCCTGGTTGTGATTTTTTAGCGGACAGTCATCGCCGGGCCGGTCGGGCAATCCTCAGTGGCTGGCCCAGCGTTTGTGAATAAAAAATCATGCGAAACGGCTGTATTGTCAAATCAATAAAAATCAAATATCGTTTCAAAAAATCAAACATTGGAGGGCGTGATGATTCCTGAGTTGAATGGCGATTTTCTTCAATGGTTACGCGGGTTTTATTATGTCGCTAAAACGGGGAGCGTGCGCAGGGCCGCAGAACTGATGCACAGAAATCCCTCAACGATCAGCTATCAGCTGCGTTCGCTGGAGACCGAGCTCAACACGGTCCTGTTCGACAGGTACAAAAAAAGCCTTCAGATCACCCCTGAAGGCAAAAAACTGCTGGGCTGGACCATCACGACCTTCGAGACGCTGCAGAGCATGCGCTCCGCCGTCGGGACCACGGACGGCCGCCTGCAGGGCGACATCTTCCTGGGGGCGACCCTGCCGGTAGCCATCATGGCCGTGGACGCCATCGCCGCGTTCCGTGCGGAGAATCCCCAGGTCAACATCCGCATCCAGCGCGCCCTTTCCTCCGAGATCGTCCAGGCGGTCAAGGAATCCCGTCTGGATTTCGGCCTGACGGGCATGACGGCCCTGCCCAAGCAGGATACCATGGAGATCCTGCTTAAGGCCCGTCCCCTGCTGGTCATGCGCAAGGACAGTATCTGGGACATCCCCCCTATCCCCACCGAAGCGGATCTGGAACGTCTGCCCTTCGTCATCTTTCAGACATCGCTGGAAGAGAGCGAGCAGCCGACGCCGACCCTGCAGTATGCGGCACGCCGCCTGCAAAAGAACACGGTCATCAGCGTCAACAACTACCACCTCATCATGCAGTTCGTCCGCTGCGACGTCGGGGTGGCCATCATGGACGAGCTGTGCTACCGGGCGACCATGTTCGGTTCGGACTGGAGCTCCATCGTCAGCTGCCCTCTGGACCACCTGCTGCCCAATGTGCTGTACGGCATACTCGTCCGCAGGCACAAGCATATCAGCCCCCAGGCGCAGGCCCTGATGGATGCGTTGCGGCGGCATTTCATCGAGCTTGCCGCCCAGCCCTTTGGGCCTACCTTCCTTGCCGGGCAGACGCAAAAAGGCGGGCAGCCTAAGGCTGCCCGCCCGCGTAGGAAGGCTTCGTCCCGCAAGGGTGATTAGAAGATAGCCTTGCCCACGATGATCGTGATGGCCGCGGTGACCAGATAGGACATGAGGATGACGGCAGGAGCCGTCTTCCAGATGGCCTTGGAATCCGACCACTCGTTGCCGTGCAGCAGGGCCGCACTGGCACTGGCGGCAGGCGTGAGGAAGGCAAAATGCACGCCCATGACCACCATGATCAGCGGAAGTTCGGGGCTGACGTTGGCCGCCTGGCAGTAGCTGTAGATAATGGGCATCATGGCCACACCCACGGCGCCGTTGTTCATGACCTGGGTCAGCAGGGTAGCGGCCAGGCCCAGGAACAGGGCAAAGGTCAGCGGGGTGCCGCCGGAGATGATGGGATCAAGCGCCATCATCAGGAAGGAAGTGATGCCGCTTTCAGGCTTGGCCATGGCACCGGACAGGGGCTGCACGAAGGCCAGCAGCAGCACGATGCCCCAGGTGACGCCGGAGTCCACCATGACCTTGAAGTTCAGCAGGGCCTTGCCTTCCACCTTGATGGCCGCCATGACCGTCACCAGCAGGATGACGATACCGGTATTGCCGATGCCCTTGAGGAAGCGGGTCAGGAAGAAGTCCTTGGGCATGAAGTTGGGGGCCAGCAGCAGGATAACCAGCAGGAACAGGAAGGCCAGGATGACCTTCTGCACGCGGGAAAGGACCAGGCTGCCGTCCTTGTCCAGCTTGCTCACATCCAGATGGACGAGCTTGCTCATGTCGGGACGGAAGATGTACTTGCCCATGACGATGAAGAGCAGCGAGCACACGGCGCAGATGAGCAGGGCGATGAGCATGTACTTGGCATAGTCGATGCCCACACCGGACATGGTCTCATAGGCGCTGAACACGGTCAGGGCGGCCTGCTTGAAGGGGATGAGGGACATGCCCACCTGGGCGGCGAACACGATACCGAACACCATCATGGTGGGGTAGCCGTCGCCTTTCTTGAAGCCGCAGACTTCGCACACGCCGTACAGGATGCTCCAGCCGATGATGGCGGCCGGAGAGGCACTGGTCAGACCGCCAAGGATGAAGATGGAGCCCAGGAAGGTGTAGGTGAATACCCAGGGCCGCCCGGCAACGAACTTGCGGGTGATGAACCACAGGGAAATGAACTTGGATAGGCCATAATGGCTGATGGTGGCGCAGAAGACGAAGATGAAGAACATCATCTGGACCACGGGGTCACCGAAGCTCTTGTTGAGCAGCATCATGGGCTTCATGCCGCCGATGAGCATCAGGGCCAGCAGACCGGCCAGGCTGGGCCAAACGATCTCGATACAGACCCAGCCGTAGAGCACGCCCAGGAAGATACCGATAAGATTCATCCCCAGGGGCGTCAGCGGTTCCACGGGCGGTAGCTGGCCAAAGCCGAACATGATGAGCAGACAGACGACAGTGTGCAGGTAATAGGCAGGCGCCGAGAAGCGCTTGGGGGTGGATTCTTTTCCAGCCATGATGAGTTCCTTCTTGAGAGATCGCTACATACCGCCCAAAGGCGGCTGTTCCTTCGGTCATCCAATACAGAAGGGGACATGTCTGTCCGCATTCCATGCGCCCTGCTGTTTTCTCCCTGTATGGCCGTTGCCCGCGGCCATTATGTGAAAAAGTTATCATGTCAGGCGGTCTGTTTTGTCAATTCAATAAAAAAATATTTTTGTTTGATAATTTTAAACAATAAAGCCACCATTTGATAATAAAATTTAATTATTTCAATATATTATATATTTTATAAAACAAATCCCCCGCTATTCCGGAAAATTGGATACCATTCCGGACACAGGCTGATGGTAAAAGACAATCCCCGGATCTGGTGTTTATTTTTAGTATATTGAATTTATTAAATATATTTTAAGCACGTAAATCATGGCCAGCCGCACCGCCTGCGCGTTGATCTTCACAGAAAAGCAGGTAAGCGGCTGTGTAAAAAAGAACAATTGACAGCCGCTGTCAGTCCCGGCATAAGGGGCGGCATCGTGTGCGTTCCTCAGCACACAAGGGAGGAAACATGTCTTATTTTGCAGCCCGGCAGGCCCAGACGACATTGTCCTGTCCTGAATGCGATCACAAGCTGGAGATCGCGCGTACCTGCCACGAGGCCTTCATGCGCTGTCCTTTTTGTGGCAAGCGTTTCCCGCTGGAACAGTTCATCAGTCAGGCAGATGAAGCTATGGAACGCTTCCTCGAAGGCCTGTACTTCGACCGTATCTAGGCGTGAACCGGCATCAGAGAGCAGCTCTCCTGCTTGTGCTGGCGCTGTCCGGCGCCGTGCATGCCGCCATCTTGCTGTGCGCTGGTATGGGGATGCTCCTGGCAGGATAACGGCTGCCCGGCAAGAGTTCCCGCTGCTTTTCTTGGTTACGAAAACAGCCCGCATGGAGCGAACCATGCGGGCTGTTTTTGTGTCGGCAGAGGAGGGAAGGCTTAATAGAGGGTGGGCAGGCCCAGGATGGCACGGGCAGACACGGCCACCTGCATCATGACCTGCGAGATGTCCTTGACGGCCTGCATGTTCTTGGAGGCCACCCGCGGCATCACAAGGATCTGGTCCCCGGGCCGGATATTGTCGCCATCATGGCTCACCGAGCCGTTGGGATGCATGACGAGCACAGTATCCTGGTCCGCGCGGCTGTTATAGCCGCCGGCTCCCTTGATGTAATCGTCCAGATCATTGTTTTTGCTCCAGAGCATGGCCTGGGGCATCATGACTTCACCACTGACGAGGACCACGTCGCTCTTGGCCGGGATGACGATGACATCGCCATCTTCCAGCGTGATGTCGCCGATCTTCTGGCCGTCGCTCAGGACGACGACACCTTCCGGTTCCACGGCTTTGGCCCGCTCCACGAATTTGGCGATCATCTCCGCTTCCTTGGCGCGGATCTGGGACTCTTCCGTGCTGGCCGACGAAGCGGTAAGGGCGGATTCTTCCAGGCGGCGCAGGCTGTCGGCGATGGCTTTCTTCTGGCGTTCGGCCACGCTCTTGCGCTTGATGTACATGCCGTTCAGATCAGCGCGTCCCTGTTCGACAGCGATAAAGTTGCGCACTTCATCCAGGCGTGCCCCGCGGCGCACGGGAAAGCGGCTGGCACCGCGCACGGCTCCCTGCACCGTGACCGTTATGGTATTGCCTGCGGTATCCGCCAGCAGCTCGATGCTGTCACCGTCCGCCAGCTGCAGGCTGGCCAGTTCGCCAAGGGGCAGATAGGTATTGTAGGGCTTGCCGTTGCGGACCCCCTTGATGGCGATATGCGAGGCACTGCTGTCCGGATCCACCAGCTTCAGCAGGCTGGCCCCGGAGGTCTTGCCTTCCGGCAGCTCAAAGCGGGCGCTGGTGCGTACCTTGCCCGTGACAGTGACCGTGGGCCCCTTGTCGGGGACAACGATGATGTCGCCATTCTGGAAACGGATGGGCGGCATGCTGCCTTCACGGATGAAGGGATACAGGTCCACCGTCGTCACGACCTGATTGTTGCGGCGGACCTGGATGTTCCTGTAGCTGCCCCGTCCGGCGTCGATACCGCCCGCCTTGTCCAGATAGCTCAGCAGGGGATCGGCCGCAGAACCGCTGTAGCGGCCGGGCTTGGGCACATTGCCGGTGACGAACAGAGTGATGGGCTGCGCATCCATGGGGGCCAGATAGATCTGGCTGTCGGCATGGCCGGAGGCCGCCAGCTTACTGCGCAGGGCATCCTGCAATTTGTCCTGGGCCAGACCGGTCACGTTGAGCTGGCCGACTTCAGGGATGTCCAGCTGGCCGGCAGGGCTGACTTCGAGGATGGTATCCACATTGAGGCTCCCGCCCCACAGGCGCAGGACGACCCTGTCACCCGGTGCGATGGCGCCGGCGGCTCCTCCCTGACCGAAATTGCCCTGGAAAAGATTGGCTCCGTAGGGGGCCGGAGCGTCAGCGGCATAGCTGCCCTGCGGCAGGAGCAGCAGGCACAGCAGCAAAAGAAAAACAGACTTTTTCATGGTACGGCCCCGGGCTTAGTCCTTGGCCTCTTCCGTCTGGGAAGCCGGCATGACAGCGGGACGCATGCCCTGGCCCCAGACGCGGGGCGCCAGCCGCCATTGGCCCTGAGCATTGCGGCAGGCAACGATGATCTCGGCTTCATTGAAATTGTTGCGGACAGTGGCGCGCTTGCATTCCTCACCAGCCGCGGAGAAGAAGCTGTCTTCCATGCTCACGCGCACGTCCGTCCCGAAGGCGGGATCGGAAAGGGTGGTGATGTCACTGGGCACGGCATTGGCCATAAAATTTTCCACAGGGCTGGGCTTGTATTCGGGCGTTTCAGGGGAGTCTCCCAGCAGGCCGCAGCCATTGAGGGCCAGACAGGTCGTCAGCATGAGAAGGGTAGAGAGACGTTTCATGAGTTCTCCTGGAAAGGAAAGGCCGGAATCGGACCGTTGCTGGTCAGCCCTGGACAGGCTGATGCGCGGGATCCGGCATCCGGGGTGAAAAGGGCAGGGGAAGCCCCAGATCGATGAAGCGTTCCCGCACGATAGCTTCCGGGATATGGATGGCGAGCTGCTTCAGGTCCTCCGGAGCGAGCGTTACAAGCCAGTTTACGGCCTCCCGGGCCATGACGAGCCAGCGGTCCAGAGGCAGGAAAAAGACCGCCGGGCAGATCTTGTACAGATAAAGGCCCGTATCGAGCAGGACCAGCGGGAACAGGCTGCAGGCCACAGGACGACGTTGCCGTGGCAGAAGACAGCCTTCCGGGCCGCAGGATTTGCACCCCCTGTCGTCCAGGCAGGCCGTATCAGGGGCAAGCAGAAAAAAGTCCCTCTCCAGATGGTCATGCTGCTGCGAAGGCAGCAGCTTCATGGGAAAAGGGGTGGCGCAGTCCTGAGGGCCGCAACAGTAACGACAGTCCCGGCAGTAATCATTGCTCAGGATCCCCTGATCGAAGTGTACATCCCGTTGCAGGGGAAAACGCTGACGCCATTGCTGCCAGTAATGCCAAGAGCTTTTTTGCATGGAGATCCTCCGGCAGTTTCAGCTGTGCCGGACAAAAATGTCGATTATCCCGATGCGGAACATCTGTCAAATATCGCTATATCATACTGATAATAAAAAAGAAAAAAATCAGTTTCCGCAAAACGGA
The DNA here is from genome assembly GCF_050314315.1 of Desulfovibrio sp. SGI.102. Classification (NCBI taxonomy): domain Bacteria; kingdom Pseudomonadati; phylum Thermodesulfobacteriota; class Desulfovibrionia; order Desulfovibrionales; family Desulfovibrionaceae; genus Desulfovibrio; species Desulfovibrio sp. SGI.102. The sequence goes on from NZ_JBNPNC010000010.1 coordinate 26,474, forward strand.
AAAGGGAGACAAAAAATGCTTGCCAGATGGGCGCTGATGGCGTAAATATACTTTTGTTGTGCCGAAGTGGTGGAATTGGTAGACACGCTAGGTTCAGGGTCTAGTTCTGGCAACGGAGTGGGAGTTCGACTCTCCCCTTCGGCACCAAGTGAAAGCAAAGGCTGGTAGCAATACCAGCCTTTTTTTGTTGCAGGCTTTGACCTACTGCGTGCCGCAGGCGCAAAATAGACAGCCCCCATTCGGGCGGAGGTGACCCGGCGCGGAGGCCAGCGCAGACTTTTGTGGGGCTCCTTGCCAGCCTCACCATGCTGCGATGAGCGGGGCAGGCGGCATGATGTGCCCTGCCGGTACGTGAAGCAGACGGACGGTGACAGGCTCTGTCATAAAAAAGCTCTCCTCGAATGAGGAGAGCTTTTGCCGTTTCTGGGGCGTCCGGCCTTATTCCGCTGCCCGCAGTCTGCTTGTGATGTCGTCGAACTCCTGCCGCAGCCGGGCATCATACAGCAGGGAGAGGTCTGGCGGCTGGAAGGCGAAGATGCGGGAGAAATCCGCTTCCGACGTGTGCATCATCCCCAGCAGATCGCTGCTGGTCTTGACGGTCCGATAGGTATTGACGGCCACCTTGAAGGATTTTTCCGCCCGCTGCAGCAACTGCTGCAAATGCTTTTTCTGACGTGACAGATACTGGTTGTAGAGGTCCACGGCATCCAGTGTCCTCTGGTTGGCGGCGATGTTCACTTCCAGGATCTTCCGGTCCGTCTCCTCGGCCCCGGAAAGCAGGCTGCGGGCATGTTCCTGCAGCTGGGCAGCCTCCTTCCTTATCTTTCCCAGACGGTCGAGGTAGCGGCTGTCGATCTGCTGCAGGGCCTGTTGCAGGGCGTAGACATAGACCTTGTTGCACATCATGTAGATGCCCGTATAGGTCTGGAGCAGCTCCACAGAGGCGTCCGGGGCCGCCAGCTGGCTTTCTATGCTGCGCTGGATGGCGCTGATGTTCTCGGCCACGGCCATGATGCTGGCGGTATCCTTGCCGTCGGCCGCGCTCAGCATGGTCTCCAGCTGTTCACGGCTGACAGGCAGGCCGCGTGCGGAGATCTCGGCAAAGATGCGTTCCTTGTCCGCCTCCAGACCGTGTTCCAGATCTGCTATCTCTTTGCGCAGTCCGGCGATATCTTCCTGCAGGCTGCTGCGCGTGGCCTTGAGCGGGTTCCAGTGTGAAGAGGGGGCGGAAACGAGCTCCTGCTGCAGGGCCGCTATCTTCTGGCGCTTTGCGACAATCTCGTCGCGGACGGCATCCCGGCTGGCGATGAGGTCCAGAGCCTGGGAATCCGCGAGGATGGCGAAGCATTCGGAGACGATGCGCTGGAATTTGGGATCGCGGAACGTCAGGACCTCGGCCCAGCTGCGTTCGGAGGGGTCCTCTCCCGAGGCGATGATATCCACCCCTTCGTGCAACAACGGGACGGCATCGTCCCAGATGTCGACGAAAGACCGGGCGGCAGAGACAGGCTGGACATGGAGCAGGATAGCCAGCAGCAGGAGCAGGGCCGGGCGCATGCGCTCTCCTTTGGAAAAAGTGACGGTAGAGAGGAAAGGGTAGCAGGCAGAGGGCATGGCTTCAAGAGGAAGGGGGCGCGCTTCGGCCGGAGGTGCCGGAGCCCGGGAACTGTCTGTATATGCTGAAGCCGGCCAGGAAGAGCATCCGCGGATGAGATCTGGCTGTTGGTCTGATGGGGGGCGGCAGGTACGTCTTGCCTGTCCGCAATATCCCCGGGCAGCAGTACGGAAACGTGGAGCCATGAAAAAGGCCCCCAGGGAGGGGGCCTTTACAGATGACGTTGCGGTCCTGGCCTAGTGAGTGGCCAGCACGGCGCCTTCGTACTTGGTCTTCATGAATTCCTTGATCTTGTCGCTGCACAGGGCCTTGTACAGGGCCTGCAGTTCGGGACGCTTTTCGTCGCCGGTGCGGATGGCCAGGATGTTGGCGTAGGTGGTGGCAGCGGCGGAGTCGGCAGCTTCCACGGCCAGGGCATCGGCCACCTTCAGGCCGCCGAGGATGGCGTAGTTGCCGTTGATGATGGCGATATCCACGTCAGGCAGGGCGCGCACCAGCTGGGCGGCTTCGATCTCTTCGATGCGGAGCTTCTTGGGGTTGTCCTTGATGTCGCGCACGGTGGCGGTCAGGCCCACACCGTCCTTGAGGGTGATGAGGCCCTGGTCCTGCATGAGCAGAAGGGCGCGGCCTTCGTTGGTGGCGTCATTGGGCACGGCCACGATGGCACCCTTCTTGAGGTCCTTCAGGCTCTTGCACTTGCCGGCGTAGATGCCGAAGGGCTCATAGTGCACGCCGCCCATGGAGGACAGCTTGGTGCCTTTCTGGGCATTGAAGTCGTCCAGATAGGGCTTGTGCTGGAAGTAGTTGGCGTCCAGATCCTTGCTGTCCAGAGCCACGTTGGGCTGCACATAGTCGGAATATTCGATGATCTCCAGATTGATGCCTTCAGCCTTGAGCATGTCTTTGGCAGCATTCAGGATCTCGGCGTGCGGCGTGGGAGAGGCGCCCACCTTTATGGTGGTGGCGGCCTGGGCATGACAAACCAGAGTTCCGGCGGCCAGCATGGCGGCCAGCGTCAGCAGAAGTTTTTTCATGGGAAAAACCTCGGGGAAAGGGTGATAGAAAAAGCGGATCAAGACCCGCGTTTGTCGCTGCGTCGGGTGGCCCAGTTGCCGAAGCTCTGGAAGATCTGCACGATGATGATGAGCAGGATCACCGTGGCGATCATGATGTCGGTCTGGTAGCGGTTGTACCCGTACATGATGGCCAGCTTGCCCAGACCGCCGCCGCCGACGGCGCCGGACATGGCGGAGTAGCCCAGAATGGTGATGGCCGCCACGGCACTGCCGTTGATGAGCGAGGGCATGGCCTCGGGCAGCAGTACCTTGGTGATGATCTGCCAGGTGGAGGCCCCCATGCTCTGGGCGGCTTCCACCACACCGTTATCCACTTCCAGCAGGGAGGACTCGATGAGACGGGCCACGAAGGGCGCCGCGGCGATGACCAGAGGCACTACCGTGGCGTTGTTGCCGATGGTGGTCCCCACGATGTAGCGGGTGAAGGGGATGACGGCGATCATCAGGATCAGGAAGGGGAAGGAACGGGTCAGGTTCACCACCACATCCAGCACGCTGTAGACCACGGGATTGGGACGGATGCCGTCTTTGCGGCAGATGACCAGGACGACGGCCATCACGATGCCGAAGACATAGGAAAAAAACGTGGAGACGATGGTCATGTACAGGGTATCCACCACCCCTTCCATGAGCATTTCCACAGTGGCCTGATCAAACATGCTTCATCTCCTCCAGCAGGATGTTCCTGGATTTGGCGAATTCCAGGATGCTCCGGCGCGATTCCGGGCATTCGGGCAGCTGCAACACCATCTGGCCAAAGGCGATACCGCCGATGTCGCGGGTATCGGCATACATGATGTTCACGGGGCAGTGGCATTCCAGCACCATATTGGCGATGACGGGCTCGAAGGAGGAACGGCCGTTGAAGATCAGGCGGTAGAGGTTCTCCTGGGGCAGGTTCTGCAGGGCCTCGGGCATGACCAGACGGCGTGCGGCCTCGGTGCGCGGATGGAAGAAGACCTCTTCGACTTCGCCGTGCTCCACGATCTTGCCGCGGTGGATGATGGCCACATGGCTGCAGATCTTTTCGATGACGCTCATCTCGTGGGTGATGATGACCGCCGTGATGCCGAGATCCCTGTTGATGTCCTTGATGAGGGACAGGATGGAGTCCGTGGTGGCCGGGTCAAGGGCGGACGTGGCTTCGTCGCAGAGCAGCACCTGCGGATTGGTGGCCAGGGCACGGGCGATGGCCACGCGCTGCTTCTGGCCGCCGGAGAGCTGCGAAGGATAGGAATCCATGCGGTTGGCAAGGCCCACCAGATCCAGCAGTTCTTCAGCACGCTTGCGGGCCTGGACCTTGTCCATGCCGATAAGCTCCAGAGGAAAGCAGACGTTCTGGCGCGCCGTGCGCTGCATGAGCAGGTTGAACTGCTGGAAGATCATGCCCATGGAACGCCGGGCAGCGCGCAGCTCGCTCTCCGACAGACGGCACATGTCCTTGCCTTCAAAAAAGATGGAACCGCCCGTGGGACGTTCCAGCATGTTGATGCAGCGGACGAGCGTGCTCTTGCCGGCACCGCTCTTGCCGATAACACCGAAGATGTCTCCTTTGTTGATGGCAAGATTGATGCCCTGAAGGGCAAAAACATCCGTATTTTTGCTGCGGTAACGTTTTTCCAGATTGACGATATCGATGATCGGCGCTTCGGCCATAGTGCCTCCCCTTTGATTCCCCTGTCGGGGGTATTCGAGGTTAGCATATCTTCCCCCGCTCGCAAAGAAAAAAGATGCCGAAAAATGTGCTGCGCAAGGCTTCGGGCCATAGTCGGGGAAGGGCGGGGCGCAGAAAAAAAGCCGTATCCTGTCAGGACCGGCACGGTGACGACATGGGAGGAAGGAGCGGGACGTGCAGGGAGGAAGCAGGGGAAAGGACATTCCTTCCCCCGCTTCCTCCAAAGTGCTAACGCTGGCGGATGTAGGCTTCCAGCCGACGCATGGCTTCGGCCAGGTTGTCGATGGAATTGGCGTAGGAAAGGCGCAGGAACCCTTCGGTCTGGCTGCCGAAGTCGATACCGGGGGTGATGCCGATATGGGCTTTTTCCAGCAGGTCGAAGGCCAGTTCCATGGAGCTGCTGCCCAGATGGCGGGCATTGATCAGCATGTAGAACGCTCCCATGGGTTCCACGGGGATGTTGAAGCCCAGGCGCTTCAGCTCGCCCAGCAGGAAGCGGCGGCGTTCGTCGTAGGTGGCATGCATGCGGGCCACGTCTTCATCGGCACAGGTCAGGGCCGCGATACCGGCTTTTTGCACCGCAGAATTGGTGGACAGGAAGAAGTTCTGCATCAGGGCCTGCATGGGGCGCACGAGATCACGGGGCACGATGAGGTAGCCCAGGCGCCAGCCGGTCATGGCATAGGCCTTGGAAAAGCCGCCTATGACCACGGCATTGTCCGTGTACTCCAGGATGGAGTGCTCTTCTGCATCCCCGTAGGTCAGACCGTGATAGATCTCGTCGGAAACGATCATGGGGCCCAGTTCGGCCAAGGCGCGCATGCGCTCCGGCTCCAGCACGATGCCCGTGGGGTTGCAGGGGGAGTTGATGAGCACGGCCCGGGTGCGCGGCGTGATCTGTTTGGCCACGTCTTCGGGACGGAACTGGAAGCCTTCTTCCTCATGGGTCAGCGTCCAGACGGGCACCCCGCCCGCATAGCGCACGAAGTTGGGATAGCAGGCATAGCCGGGATTGGAGAGGATGACTTCGTCGCCCGGATCGAGCAGGGCGGAGAAAAGGATCATCATGGCCGGGGAAGAACCGGGGAAGATCAGCACCTGGTCGGGATGCAGGCTGACACCATAGCGCCGCTTGTAATAGGCGCACAGATGTTCGCGCAGCTCCACATCGCCCAGGGAGTGGGTGTAGTGGGTCTGCCCTTCGTCCAGGGCCTTGAAGGCAGCCTGACGGATGCACTCGGGCGTATCGAAATCGGGTTCGCCCAGTTCCAGGTGGATGATGGAAGCACCCTCCCGTTCGAGCTTCTGGGCGCGTTCCAGCACTTCCATGGCCAGAAACGGCGTGATGCCGCGTACTCTCTCGGCTATCATCGTATATCCTTTGTTCTTCCTGCCGTCGGGCAGGCTGGTTCCGCGCCTTGCGCGGCCGATACTCGTGCCGCGGTGGCGCCGCAGGGCAGACGGCGTGCCCTTTCGTATGTCATCCGGGCCTCATATCAGGAGGGGCGCCAAAAAGAAAGAGGCCCTTCCGCCTATTCCGTCCAAAGGGGATCGGTCTCGGGATAGATCATGCGCCTGGTCATGCCGCCGTCCACCGGCAGATTGACGCCGTTGACGAAGCCGTTCTCCTCCCCGGCCAGGAACAGGCAGGCATTGCAGACGTCTTCCGGTTTTCCCACACGTCCCGACGGATGCTGGCTGTGGTCGCAGGGGCTCAGGCTGTCGTAGTCGTCCACCTGTATCCATCCCGGGCTGACCGCATTGACGGTGATGCCCGTGCCGTGCAGTGACACGCACAGGCTGGCGGTCAGGGAGACAAGCCCGCCCTTGGAGGCGCCGTAGGCTTCCCAGCCGCATTCGTTCTGCTGGTAACGGGTGGAGGCGATGTTGATGATGCGTCCATAGCCCGTTCCCCGGCAAAGACGGACGAATTCCCGGCAGCAGAGGAACGCGCCGCGCAGGTTGGTCCCCAGGACGTCATCGAATTCCTTGGCTTCCAGCAGGGGGAAGGGCTTCCGGAACCGGCTGACGGCCCCGTTGTTGATGAGGACGCGGGGAGTGCCGAGCGTCTGGGCGATGGTATGAAAAACAGAGGTGATGGCGGCTTCATCGCGCAGATCACAGGGAAAACAGTGGATGTCCGGGTGGGGGCTGCTCATGGGCTGGATGTCCAGAGCGGCGACCACATACCCCTCGCGGGCAAATCTTGCGCACAGGTGACGTCCTATACCGGCGGCACCGCCGGTGATGATGGCAACGGGCATAGTCCCTCCAAAAAAAATTTTGCAGCCAAGATGCGCCTGTTTTCAATAGCCGAGGCACCGGCGGCCCGCAAGACGGGGGGCAGGGGAGAAAAACAAAAAAGCCCCCGATCCGCCGAGGACCGGAGGCCGGGCGGCAAATGAAGATGCCTAGCCGGTGATCTCCAGGGCATTGAAGAAGTAGGCCATTTCGTAAGCGGCAGTTTCCGGCGCGTCAGAGCCGTGCACGGAGTTGGCTTCGATGCTTTCGGCGTACTTTTTGCGGATGGTGCCTTCTGCGGCATTGGCAGGATTGGTGGCGCCCATCAGTTCCCGATAGCGGGAAATGGCCTTGTCGCCTTCAAGGATGGCGCAAACCACAGGGCCGGAGCTCATGTATTCCGTCAGGCTGGCAAAGAAAGGCCGTTCCTTGTGCACGGCATAAAAGCCTTCGGCCTGCTGGCGGGTCATGCGGATCTGCTTCATGGCCACCACGCGCAGACCGGCGCCCTGGATCATGGCAAGGATCTCACCCTGCAGGTTACGGGCAACGGCATCGGGTTTGATGATGCAAAAAGTACGTTCCATGGAATCTCCTGTGGATAAATGAAAAAAAGCGGCAATCCTTATTGCATAAAATATTTCATAAGACAAGAGGTTTCTGGTGTGCCCAGACAGGTCGAATCCATGCAGGCATAAAAAAGCCATCCCTTGCGGGATGGCTTTGCGAGCCTTACTGGGCGTTCAGGCGTCCGGTGATGTTGTCCTTGATCCACTTGGGATCCAGCCACTCCAGCGGGGTGACTTCCACGCCACCGACCAGTATGCCGAAGTGCAGGTGATCGCCGAAGGCCAGACCGGTGCTCCCCGTCTTGGCGATGATGGCGCCTTTCTGGACCACATCGCCCACCTTGACGTGGATCTCGCTCAGATGGGAGTAGAGGGACATGAGTCCCAGGCCGTGGTCGATGACGACGAGGTTGCCGTAAATGCCGAGCTCACCGGTGAAGACCACGCGGCCGTTATTGGCTGCGGGGACTTCGGCATTGCGGACCGAGGCCAGGTCAAAACCCAGATGGTAGGATTCGCCCACCTGCTTGCCCTGGTAGGTGAAGTAGCGGTGATCACCAAAACCGGCACGGGCCGCGGAGCGGGGCAGGCGCTGGAACATCCCGTCCCAGAGCATGGCCGCTGCGGTGTCCTTGCGCAGGGCACGCAGGGTCTCGACGTTGGCCGCGCGGACCTGGTTGTTGATATAAAGGTATCCTTCCAGCTGATTGGCGGCGTTGGGGGCCAGATAGCCCAGCTTGCTGTTGACGCTGGCCAGGAAGTTGTCCGAGATGCTGATGGTATCGCTTTTGAAGTTGCGTTCGTAGGCCAGCAGGCCCAGACGGCTGCGGGTCACGTTGCCGGCCATGTCCGTGGCGGTCAGCTCCACGGCGTTTTTATATTCCACGGCGGTCATGGTGTAGGGGAAGGGGAAGAAGCAGATGTAGCTGCCGTCCTTCTGCAGGAAGCCGGGGACGAAATACCCCGCCACCAGCACACCGCTCTGGGTGACTTCTTCGTCGATGGTATAGCGGATGGCGGCGGCACCGCCGCGGCGCACGCTGGGCGGCAGGGTCTTCACGGAGATGCGCGGCGGCTGGGTATCCAGACGCATGGCCAGCACTTCCGTGCGGGTATTGCCCTGACCAAAGCCGGCCAGGGAGGCGTCTGTCGCCTTGATCTCCAGCTCGAAGGCCCCTTCACGCAGGCCGGCATTCTTCAGCGAGACCTCGACAGTACGCTGGGACAGGTATTCTTCGAAATGCCGCTGGAAAATGGGGGTGACCACATTGTTGCGGCGCACTCCCACGGAGATGGAGCGGATGTTCGAAGGGTCCGCCAGCGTTATCTGCAGGGGCGTGTGGGGAGAGACCCGTCCGGTATCGGGCACGATGGCGATGGACGGACCGTCCATATCCTTGAAAAAGATGTACCCACAGGCAATCAGCGCGATCAGGATGAGCAGGCTCAGGATAGTGGAAAAGAAATTTTTTTTGCGCATGGAGACTCCTTTCTCATACAAGCGAGAGTGTTGCACGTTTCAGGGGAGTTTTCAAGGAATAGCCCCCGCTTTGACGGCATTTGACTTGGGGGGGAAAATTTGTTCTTTCTTCGCCATACGCAAAGGACAAAACGAGCATGATGGCAAGAGGTACCGCGATAGATCCCAGACGCCTGCGTCTGCGCATGGTTCGGGAGCTGGCCGCCAGGGGCATAACGGACGGACGCGTCCTTGATGCCATGTCGCGGGTCCCCCGGCATCTTTTCGTGCCCGAGGGGCTGCGTTCGCGGGCCTATGAGGATTGTCCGCTGCCCATCGGCTACGGACAGACCATCTCCCAGCCGTCCACGGTGGCCCTCATGTCCCAGATGCTGGAGACCTCGCCCGGCATGCGCGTGCTGGAGGTCGGCACCGGTTCCGGTTACCAGGCGGCGGTGCTGGCCGCCATGGGCTGCACGGTCTATACCGTGGAGCGCCTCAAAGAGCTGTACCAATCGGCCCGGGCCCTCTTGCAGCAGCTCGATCTTCGCGCTATTCACATGCAACGAAGCGATGGAACGCTGGGCATGCCTGCCGCCGCCCCGTTCGACCGCATCATCGTCACTGCCGGAGGTCCCCAGATCCCCCGCCCCCTGCTGGAGCAGCTTGCCGTGGACGGCATCATGCTGATCCCGGTGGGGGCACGGCCCCGCACGCAACGCCTGATGCGCATCATGCGCCGTCAGGGACGGCTTTGCAGCGAGGACCTGGGCCCTGCCGTCTTCGTGGATCTGGTGGGCGACCATGGTTGGTAAGCCCGCCTGTTGTCATACCCTGTAAAGGAGATATCATGTCTTCCTGTTCTTCCTGTTCCTCTGCGTCGGGCTGCTCTTCCAAAGGCAACCCCGGCGGCGCCGGTTGCATGGAATCGGCCATGGCCCGGCAAGACCAGATCATTGCCGACCGCCTGGCCCACATCCGGCACAAGATCTTTGTCATGAGCGGCAAGGGTGGCGTGGGTAAAAGCTCCGTCACCGTCAATACCGCCGCGGCCCTGGCCCATCGCGGCTTCAAGGTCGGCATCCTGGACGTGGACATGCACGGCCCCAGCGTGCCCAACCTGCTGGGTCTGAAGGCTACCATCGAAATGAATGAGAAAAACGAACTCATCCCTGCCATGTACAATGAGAACCTGGCAGTCATTTCCATGGATTCCTTCCTGCAGGATCGTGACCAGGCCATCCTGTGGCGCGGCCCCAAAAAGACGGCTGCCATCCGCCAGTTCCTCTCCGACGTGGCCTGGGGCCCGCTGGATTTCCTGCTCATCGACTCCCCTCCAGGAACCGGTGACGAACACATGACCATCCTCAAGACCATCACCGACGCCCAGAGCGTCACGGTGACCACCCCGCAGGAGATCTCCCTGGCCGACGTGCGCAAGGCCGTCAACTTCCTGCAGGTCGCCGAAGGCAAGGTCCTGGGCGTGGTGGAAAACATGAGCGGCCTTGTCTGCCCCCACTGCCACCAGGAGATCGACCTGTTCAAGAAGGGCGGCGGTGAAGAGCTTGCCAAGCATTACGGCATCCCCTTCCTGGGTGCCATCCCGCTGGATCCGGCCACCGTGGTGGCCGCCGACCGGGGCGTGCCCGTGGTCTATCTTGAACAGGATTGCCCTGCCAAGCAGGCTTTCCTGCATCTGGCTGACGCCATCGCCCAGGCTGCCGACAGCGGCGCCGCGAAGCTGGTCAGCAAGAGCTAGGCGCTCTTTGGGGGGGGGGCTCGTCCACCCCCTCAAGATACCTGCGCGTTTTTCCCTTTTCTCGGGGACGCGTTTGTGATACCCGTTTCCATGTAGTCCTGTTTCCCGGTCGGTGAGAATATGTTCAATCTTGCGAATAAACTGACGCTGTTGCGCATGCTGCTGGTTCCGCTCGTCATCGTGCTGCTGTATTTCCAGGGCCCGGTGACCTGTGTGCTGGCCGCGCTGGCATTCATTGCCGCTTCCATCACGGACTGGGCCGACGGTTACGTGGCCCGGCGCAACAACATGGTCACCAGCATGGGCAAGTTCCTTGATCCCCTGGCGGACAAGGTCCTCATCTGTTCCGTGCTCATCATGTTCTGCACCCTCGGCTGGGCTGAAGCGTGGGTCGTCATCCTGATCGTCTGCCGTGAGCTGGTGGTCACGGGGCTGCGCGCCATCGCCATCGATGAAGGGATCGTCCTCGCCGCCGACAGGTACGGGAAGCTCAAGACCGTCCTGCAGATCGCGGCCATCATCCCCATGCTGCTGCACTATCCTTACTGGGGCGTGCGTCTGTGGCCCATCGGGGAGATCATCCTCTATCTGGCGCTCATCATGTCCGTAGTGTCCTGTGTGAACTACTGTTACGGTTTCTACCGCAAGATCGCCGCAAAAAACGCTGCCGAATAAGATGAGTACCCTGCAGTTACGGCTGAAAAACTGCATCCAGACCATCCTCGAGCTGGAGCCACAGATCGGAGCTGATCTCTCCGATCGCTATTTTGTTGAAGAATTCATGGCATTACGGCGCTTTTTGGATAGCGTCGAGCAGATGCGCCTTGGAGAGGATGACGTAGAGCGTCTGGAATCCGCCACAGCGACTTTTCTGGAAGAGCTGGGGCTCTCCCGGCGTACCTGGCAGAAACAACGACGGGTCTTGCAATAAGATGGTAGCTTGGCGGGTCATAGTTCTGGTAGCTGTATGGGGGATCAACCTCATCATTTTCTGTCACATGATCTGGGGATCTGAAGGGCTCATCGCCTATCGTGAACTCAAACAGAAACATGCGGCCATCGAGGCCGAGATCGCCAGCATCGATGCGGAGAACCGCTCATTGAGCCGGGACATCCGTCTGCTCCAGACGGATGAACGCTATGTCGAAAAAATGATACGCCAGCGGCTGCACTACGTCCACGAGAACGAAGTGCTGTACCTTTTTGGTGATTCCTCCGAAAACCGGGAGAGCGGGGCTGCCACGCATGATGGACAAAATTGAATGGTACAGGGAAGTGCTGGAGCTGGAACCCAGCTCCAAGCTGTTTTTCCCTCTGGCCCGCCTGCTGGTGGAGGACGGACAGCCTGAAGCGGCGCTTGAGACCCTGCGCCGGGGGCTGGAGCGTCATCCCGAATTTCTTGAAGCACGGCTTTTTTATATCGAGCAGCTCTATCATCACGGGCAGCCCGAAGCCTGCGTGGCGGAGGTGACGGAACTGGGGCAGCTTTTTGCCTCCTATCCCGGCTTCTGGCAGGCCTGGGCGGCCAGCATGCTCGGCAGCGGCTGCGGGGATGTGGCGACGGCCCTGCGCTTTCTGGCTGCCAGCTTCGCGAGCCGCCCGCTGAATCTCAACGAAGTTTTTGAACGGGGCCTGCGTTCCTTCATGCAGGAGGCCCAGAGCAGCGACCTGCCGCGCGGCAAGGCCCTGGCCGACCTGGCCGTCATGGGGCCCGAGGACATGGATGCGCAGGCGCATGATGCTTTTTCCTCTCCGGCGGCCAAGCCTGCCGGTGCCGGGATGGCTAAGGGAGACGACGACGCTGCTTCCTTTGCTGCGGCACAGGGCAGACGGGAGCATCCGCTGCCGCAACCGACCCCGGCCAGGCCCCTTTCCCTGCGTACCCGGTCCATGGCAGAAGTCCTGGCCGAGCAGGGGGATCTTCAGGGCGCTTTGGATATTTATACCGAGCTGGCTGCTGCCGCCGCCGGCTCTTCCGAACAGGAAGTCCTGCAGCAGCGTATCGCCATGCTGCGCACTCAGCTTGAGGGCGCTGCTGTGGAAGATCTCGTTCCGCCTTCGCCGGACATGGCCGCAGGCAAGGACAAACTCATCAGTATGCTGGAAGCCCTGGCCGAACGCGTGGAAGCCAGGGCCCAGAGTTAAGAAGCAGGAGTGCGTGGTGTCCCATTTGTTTAGGCGTTGTTGTGTACTGCTTGCCTCCGCCGCCATGGTGGCGGGCTGCAGTTCCTACCAGCCCACCAAGAATGTCTGGAAGGGTACAAAGGATGTCTGGTATACCTATGTCAGCCCTCCTGCATCTGTGGATTATGGTGAAAAAGGAGATCTTTCCCCGCGTGCGCTGGCGCTCACCAATTGCATGATGGGGCTGGATGTGGAGCTGGGCCGCTTTGAGCGGACCATGATCAATGCGGACAAACCGCCGACGCGGCAGTGGATGGACAGCCTTTTTGCCGCCCATCCCTGGCTGGACGGCTTTGCCGGCGTCAAATATGACGGGACCCTGCTGGGGCAGGAGCCTGCCAATCCTCTGAAACAGCTGGATTTCATCCCGCTGCTGTATGAAGACAAGAAGCAGGGCAGCCGTGCCCTGCGTGCCGGTGTGCAGCAGACCCCCATGGGGCCGGAAGTCATGCTGGCTGCCCCCCTGTACGATGGCGTGGATTTCCTCGGCATCGTCGTGGCCTATTTCGACATGCGCAACCTGGTGCAGTATTCCGGCAATCCCCAGGACATGGTCATCCTCAGCCCTCAGGCGCTGCTCTGGCCCGGCAAGTATGACTATGCGGCGACCCCGCTCGCTTCGGTGAACTGGGAAGAAGCCGTCACCAAGAGCTCTTCCGGCACCTGCACCAACGCGACGGGGAGCTTCTATTACATGGTGCGTTATCTGGGCAACCTGCCGCTGGTCTTTGCCGTGGCGGAATCCGGCACCTTCCCGCAGGGGAACGGCAGCGTGGATCAGGGCCTGCCCTTCTTCCCCAAGGAAAAGGAAAAGCTTCCTCCGCCGCCCATGCCCGAACGCAAGAAGGATAGCAGCAAGACGACGCCCGCCTTCGGTGCTTCCGAAGATGCCGTTGACGGCTACGGTGATGCCGGCGGCATGCCGCCGCAGGATGTGGCTCCGGGCGCCAGCATCGTCCAGCCGCCGCAGGAAAGCGCTCCGGCTCCTTCCCGCGTGCGTGAACGGCCGCTGGCCGGCGAGAACGTGAAGCCGCGTCCGCGCAGACGGCTCGTCATCCCCGATGAGGCGCTCACGGTGCCCGAACTGCCTGAAGAGACCGCGCCCGCGCCGCAGGTGCGCATGCCCAGTCCCTTTGGTCCTCGTGGCGCTGCCAAGCCGGCAGCCGAGCAGGGCGGAGCGGATACCGCTGCCCCGGCAGCTCCGGCTGAGTCCGCTGCCGATACGGCTCCCGCAGCAGAAACGGCTGCCCCCGAGGCTCCGGCTGCCGCCAAGCCCGCAGCTTCCGAAACGTCTGCTGCGGCCCCGGCAGAGACGGCAGCGCCTGCGGCAGAACCCGCTGCCGAGCCTGCGGAAGCGCCGGCAGCCGAAGAGCCTTCAGAGCCCAGACGTCCGGCCCTGCTGCCGGGCGGGCGCCCCAGTCCCTTCGGCCCCAGGTAGTCTTTGACAGCAATCACGCAGTGTGCGCCGCTTCGGCGGCGCACACGCTTTCATATCCAGTGTAAGGAGGCTTTTCATGGCCGACATTACCGTTACCGAACATCTTCTGCTGCACCAAAAGCGCTCTCCCCAGGCTACCGGCCAGTTCACCGGTCTTTTGTATGACCTGATCCTGTCGGGGAAGACCATCTCCCGCCGGATCAACAAGGCCGGTCTGCTGGATATCCTCGGCGGCACGGGCGAGGTGAACGTCCAGGGCGAGAACGTGCAGAAGATGGACAGCATCGCCAATCGGATCCTGCTCTACCGCATGGAACGCTGCGGCGCCCTGTGCGCCATGGGCTCCGAGGAAGAGCCGGAGCTGGTGCGCGTGGGACCGGAATTTCCCCGCGGCGATTATATCCTGATCTTCGACCCTCTCGATGGTTCGTCCAATATCGACGTCAACATCAATGTGGGCACCATCTTCTCCATCCTGCGCCGTCCTGCGGGCAGCACTGGTGAAGCCTCCCTGGAAGAAGTCCTGCAGCCCGGCATCCAGCAGGTGGCCGCGGGCTATATCCTGTACGGCCCGTCCACCATGCTGGTGTTCAGTACCGGTCAGGGGGTGCATGGCTTCACACTGGACCCCGGCGTCGGGGAATTCCTGCTTTCCCATCCTGATATGCGCATCCCGGAGCAGGGGCACATCTATTCCGTCAATGAAGGCAACCGGAACAACTGGGACGAGCCCGCGCGTGAGGCCGTCGAATGGTTCCATACCTGCAAGAGCCCGGAAGGCAAGGATTATTCCGCCCGTTATGTGGGCTCGCTGGTGGCCGACTTCCACCGCACGCTGCTGTACGGCGGCATCTATCTGTATCCGCCGGACAAGAACAAGCCCAACGGCAAACTGCGCATGATGTGCGAAGCCGCCCCGCTGGCGTTCCTGGCCGAGCAGGCCGGCGGCAAGGCCAGCGACGGTCGTCGCCGTATCCTTGAGCGTCGCCCCGAGACCCTGCACGCCCGTACGCCCCTGTACATCGGTTCGGCCCGTGACGTGGAGGCTGTGGAGGCCATCTACGCCAAGTATCCGGACTAGTCCGAGTGGGAGAAGACCTTGCTGTGCCTCGGCATTGAAAGTTCCTGTGATGAGACCGCGCTGGCGGTGGTCCGGGACGGTGTCCTGCTGGATGCCGTCCTGGCCAGCCAGGCGGATATCCATGCCCTGTTCGGGGGCGTCGTCCCTGAACTGGCTTCCCGCGAGCATTACCGCTATCTGGGGACGCTGTTCGACCAGCTCATGCAGCGCCTTGACCTGCGTCCGTCCGATCTGGATGTGGTGGCTGTCTCCCGGGGGCCCGGCCTGCTGGGCAGCCTGCTGGTAGGCGTTGCCTTTGCCAAGGCACTGGCGCTGGGGTGCGGGGCCCGCTTTTTGGGGGTCAATCACCTGCATGCGCATCTGCTGGCCGCAGGGCTGGAGAACGAACTGCGCTTCCCCGCGCTGGGATTGCTGGTCTCCGGCGGGCATACGCATATCTATCGCATGGAATCGCCTTCCCGCTGCATCGTCTTGGGCAAGACGCTGGATGACGCGGCAGGTGAGGCCTTTGATAAGGTCGGAAAGATCCTGGGGCTGGCCTATCCCGGCGGCAAACTGATGGATGCCCTGGCCCGGCAGGGCAGGGCGGATGCCCGTCTGTTCCCGCGCCCGTATCTGGACAACGACAATCTGGATTTCAGCTTCAGCGGCCTGAAGACCGCCGTGACCAGCTATGTGCACCAGGTGCTGCCTGATCAGCCCTGGCCGCATCCCTTGCAGGATACGGCAGATGCCCCCCAGGCTTTGAAGGACTGCTGCGCCTCTTTCAATCTGGCCGTGGTGGAGACCATCGCCACCAAGGTGGAGCGGGCGCTTGCCGCCAACCCCGATCTGGATCTGCTGATCATGGCCGGAGGCGTTGCCGCCAACAGTCTGCTGCGTGAGCGTATGGCACAGCTGATGGAAAAACGGGGCGGCCATACCATCATGCCCGGCCGTGCCCTGTGCACGGACAACGCCGCCATGGTGGCCTATGCCTCCTGGCTCATCGCCAGGGAAGGCTGGCAGCATGATCTGCGCATGGAGACCATCCCGCGGGGCAAGGCGATCCCGGACGATATGTTTTTTCGGGAACTCTAGATATTTGTCACCGTTTTTGTGTCACCGTCTTGACAGTGGCGGTTGAGGCAACTAATCTTTTGGCAGCCGTGGCAGCTCATCTGCGATGGCGGGATCCGTCCGCCTGTGACGGGAATTTGCTTATTTTCTAAGGAGAGACACTATGGCCGAACAGATTTCTGATGCCACTTTCGATAGCGTTGTCCTGAATTCCGATATCCCTGTCCTGCTGGACTTCTGGGCCCCCTGGTGCGGTCCCTGCCGCGCTGTGGGCCCCATCATCGATGAACTGGCTGCCGAGTACGAAGGCAAGGTCCGCATCGTCAAGATGAACGTTGACGAAAACCCGGCGACGCCCACCAAATTCGGTATCCGCGCCATCCCGACCCTGATGCTGTTCAAGAATGGCCAGGCCATCGACCAGGTGACCGGTGCCGTCAACAAGGACGCCATCGTCAACATCCTGCAGACCAAGGCCCTGGCATGAGCTCCTTCGATGCTGCAGTCATAGGCAGTGGCCCTGCCGGGGTGACGGCGGCGCTGTATCTCGTCCGTTCCGGCTGCTCCGTCATCCTTTTTGAGAAGATGGCAGCCGGAGGACAGATCCTGCAGACCGAAGCTCTGGAGAACTACCCCGGGTATCCCAAGGGTATCAAGGGCTACGAGCTGGCCGACCTGTTTGCCGCCCATCTGGAAGGCTTGCCGGTGACGCATAGCCGGGATGCTGTGGAAAGCGTCAGCGGCGAGGCCGGCAATTTTGTCGTGCAGGCCGGTGGCAAGGAGCACAGCTGCCGGACGGTCATCGTGTGTTCCGGCGCCCATCATCGCGAGCTGGGGCTTGCTGATGAAAAGCGTCTGCAGGGTCGTGGGGTCTCGTATTGCGCCCTGTGCGACGGCAACTTCTTCCGCAATGCGCCAGTCGCCGTCGTCGGCGGCGGCAATGCTGCGCTGGAAGAATCCCTTTATCTGGCCAAGCTGGCTTCCAAAGTCTATCTGATCCATCGCCGTGACGAGTTCCGCGGGGCGAAGATCTATCAGGACAAGCTGGAATCCATGCCGGACAAGGTGGAGCTGGTGCGCAGCAGCGTCGTGACCGCCCTCCATGGAGAAAACGCCCTGACATCCCTGAGCGTCAGGGATCTGAAGACGGACGAGATCCGTCAGATCTCCGTCGAAGGGCTGTTCATCTATGTCGGTTTCGAGCCGGCAACGGCGTACCTGCCCGCCGCGCTGGAACGTGATGCCCAGGGCTTCATTGTGACGGATACGGAAATGCGGACCAGCATCCCCGGCATTTTTGCCGCCGGTGACGTGCGTTCGAAACTGTGCCGTCAGGTCATAACTGCCGCCGGTGACGGTGCAACTGCTGCGCAGGCAGCTTTCGTCTTCCTGGAACAGCTCCATGTTTAAAAACTATCTTCGCTCTCTGACTCTGGCTTTGGCCATCTTTTCGCTGTCTGGCTGCGGCATCATCGATATGATCTACCTGCCTCCGGCCGAGGATACAGCGCAGGAGATATTCGAAGCCGGCAATGACGCCATGAGCGAAAAGAACTATGTGCGCGCGGTCGAACTGTACAACAAGCTGCGGGATACCTATCCCTTCAGCCCCTATACGGTCGACGCGGAGCTGGCCCTGGCCGATGCCTATTACCTCGATGAGGAATATGTGCTGGCTGCGGAAACATACAAGGATTTCGAGTCGCTGCACCCGCGGCATGATGCGACCCCCTACGTCATCTATCAGACGGGCATGTCGCTCATGAAGCAGTTCCGGTCCATCGACCGGGCAACGACGATCCTGCAGGAAGCCCACGAATACTTCGCACGGCTGCAGCAGGTCTATCCTGACTCTCCCTATGCCAAGGATGCCGGGGAAAAGATGCACACCTGCCGTCGCCTGATGGCCGAGCATGAACTCTATATCGCCGACGTGTTCTGGCATATGGAAAAGTATGGTCCTGCCTGGCGGCGCTATGAATATGTGAGCGAGAACTTCCCGGATGTTCCTGAAGTAGCCTCGCATGCCAAGGAAAAGTCCCTGGCGGCGTACCACTACTACAAGGAAGAGCAAGGCCGCCTGACCCGCGAAAAGCGGCAGGGCAGCTGGCGAAACTGGTTCACCTGGCTGTAAGAACAAAAAAGCCCCGTTCGGGGCTTTTTTGTTCTGCAGGGAAAATGACTTCCACTCCCGCTTTCCGGGATGTGCACCGGTACTAAGGGAACCGGCGCATGACTGTGCTGCAGAGGCTTCCGGTCTGGCTTGGGGACGCTCTGCCGCATGAAGACAAGGATGGAATGACGATGAACGAGGAACACAGTCAGGCCAAGAACAGGGCTGCCTTGGTATCCCTGCTGGCGGCCTGCCTGCTTACGGCCATCAAGCTGGTTGTGGGTATCTATACAAACAGCCTGGGGATCCTTTCCGAGGCATTGCACAGCGGGCTTGACCTGCTGGCGGCGGCCATGACCCTGTATGCCGTCCGGCTCTCTTCCCGTCCTGCGGATGCCCGGCATCCTTATGGGCATGGCAAAGTCGAGAACCTGTCGGCACTGGGCGAGACAGTGCTGCTGTTCGTTATCTGCGTCTGGGTCGTCTATGAAGGCGCAGGCCGTCTGCTCTCGGGCGATACGCCGGTGGCCCCTTCCATCTGGGGCATCATCGTGATGGGTATTTCCATCGTGATCGACGTGAACCGGGTGCGGGTGCTGAAAAAAGTCGCCAAGGAGACACGGAGCCAGGCGCTGGAAGCCGACGCCCTGCATTTTTCGACAGACATCCTGTCTTCTGCTGTCGTCCTCGTGGGGGTGGGGGCCGTCTGGCTGGCCGCCAAGCTGCAGCTGCCTGAACCGGTACAAAAGGTCCTGGTGCAGGCGGATACCGTTGCCGCCCTCCTGGTGGCCCTGATCATTTTCCGGGCCAGCCTCCATATGGCCCGGGAAGCCATCAATATGCTCATGGACAGCGGTTCTACGGAAGAACAGCAGGCCATCTGTGAGGCAGTGAAGCATCTGCCGGGCGTCCAGGACGTGCAGCGTGTGCGTTTGCGTTCCAGCGGTCCGCATTATTTTGTGGATCTGACCGTGGGGGTCGACCCGGCCATACGCGTCAGTGAAGGGCACAAGATCGCCCACGATGCCGAACTGGCTGTGGATGCCATCTTGCCCGGCGCGGATGTCACGGTCCACGTGGAGCCTGTGCGTTCCGGCCAGAAGGAAGATCCCTTTACTGTGGTGCAGCGGGTGGCCTCCATCCAGGGGCTGGCCGTCCATGATGTCCAGATCCTGCGCAGCGGGGCGGGGACGCTTGTGGAGGTCCATGTGGAAGTGCCGGGACAGGAAGCGTTCTGCGAGGCCCACAAGCGGGTCCGTGCCTTTGAAGAGGCGTTGCATTCTGCCCTGCCGCAGGCCGGGATCGTCACCCACATCGACCCTGAAGAGCGGGGAGACGTCCAGGAAGAAGCTGCTCCTGCCCAGACAGCCGTGGCAGAGCTGGCCTGGAAGGAAGTAGAGCAGGCCGTTGGTCGCGAGCCCCTGCTGTGCTGTGCCCACGGCTACCATGCCTACACCTTGCCGGTGTACGGCTTGTGCATTTCCTTCCACTGCTGTGTCCGGCATGAGCTGAGTGTGGAAGAAGCCCATCAGCTGACGGTCCGTCTGGAAAAAGAGCTGCGCGAACGCCTGCCGCTGCTGGGGCGCATACTCATCCATCTGGAGCCGCCCAGGACGGAATCCGCTCCGCTGGGCAAGTAACGAGCAAAAAGAAAAGAGGCAGGAAGATGCATGAACATTCTCCTGCCTCTTTTTAGTAAGGCTCTCTGTGTCGTCCCGTTCAGGAAAAGTGCCTCTGCTTGGGACGGAGGCCTTTCACGAGAGGATGGGGCCTGAGGGAAAAGCGTCCTTTTCGCGCCAAAGGGAGGCTTTGGACCTCAAAGGGCCTCTAGGCCTTTTCTTCCGTTCCGGCGGTCGTCCGGGCAAGAGCTTCGGCCAGCGATGCCGTCACGGGCTGGGCGGGCTCTTCCTCAAGGATGACCGGCGCGCAGCCCGAAGCTTCGATAAGGCGCTGCCACAGGGCATCCATGCCCATGCGCTTGCTGGAAGAGGTGATGACCGGTTTGACGCCGACGATCTCGCCCCATTCCGCCTGGCGTGCCGCACGTTCCCGCTGGTTGCACTTGTCGGCCTTGGTCAGGATGGGCAGCAGGGGAAGCCCGCAGGAACGGGCGAAGCCGGCAAGCTCCAGATCCAGTTTCTGGGGAGGCAGGCGGCTGTCCAGCAGCAAGGCCAGGGCGCGCAGGTCCTTGCAGGTAGAAAGATATTTTTCCAGCAGGGTCGCCCAGCTGCGGCGCTCACTGTGGCTGGCCCGGGCATAGCCGTAGCCCGGCAGGTCTACCAGAAAAAAGTTGTGGGGCTGCACCCGGTAAAAATTGATGGAGCGCGTCTTGCCCGGTGTGGCGCTGACCTTGGCGAGCTTTTTGCGCACGGCCAGAGCGTTGATGAGCGAGGACTTGCCCACGTTGGAACGGCCGGCCAGGGCCACCTGGGCTTCCGGGACATCCAGGAGTTGCTGGAGGGTGTAGACGGTGCTTTCTAGGGTAAGCGTCGGCATGGTGTGGACCTCAGGCACAGCTTGACAGTAAGGGGTATTTTCACAATAATCCGCAATTCACTAAGCGTATACTAGCCGTAGCGCGTTTTTTTTGCAAATGGCCGGAAAAAGGCCACGTGCACGGCAGCAGGAGGAAGAATGTATTCGACGACTGATTTTCGCAAGGGCCTCAAGATCGAGGTGGAAGGCATCCCCTACGAAATTGTTGACTTCCAGCACTTCAAGCCCGGCAAGGGTGGTGCCATGGTCCGCACCAAGCTGCGCAACATCCTGACGGGACGCATCCAGGACATCACCTTCCGTTCCGGCGAAAAGGTGGGCAAGCCCGACATGGAGACCCGCGACATGCAGTTCCTGTATCGCCAGGACGACGAGCTGATCTTCATGGATATGACCACCTACGAACAGCTCCAGGTCTCCACCTCCACCACCAGCGGCAAGGAAGGCTTCCTCAAGGACGGTCAGGAATGCCGCGTGCTGCTGTACAAGGGCAATCCCCTGGATATCGACATTCCGCTGAGCCTGGTGCTCGAAGTGGTGGAGACCGAACCCGGCGCCAAGGGCGACACCGTGAGCAACGTGACCAAGCCCGCCAAGCTGGAGACCGGTATCGTGGTGCAGGTGCCCATCTTCGTGAACGAAGGTGACCGCATCAAGGTCGATACCCGTACCAAGGAATACCTGGGCCGCGAATAGGCCTTTTTGCAAGATACGCGAGGGTAGACATACGGACGCACGCAAGTTCAGCCGCGAACTTTTTGGGCTTTTCCTGCTTTTCTGGTCACTGCTGATGCTGCTCAGTGTGGTGACTTTCAGCGCCAATGACCCCAGCCTCAACCATGTGGTCAGCAGGCAGGCTGAAGTCAGCAACCAGGCGGGACTTTTTGGTGCCTATACTGCCGGCTTCCTCAATGATGTTTTTGGCATAGGCGCCTATATCTGGCCTCTGGTCTTCGGGGCCCTGGGCGCGTCCTGTGTCTCCCCCGCGTATACCATCAGCTGGTGGCGCTGGTGCGGCCTTTTTTTGCTCACCATCTGCCTGCTGGTCGTGGGGGCCGCATGGGATCTGTCCCTTGGCGATATCGCCGGTGGCGGGATGATCGGCGGCACCCTGCACTCCAATTCCAGCTATTATCTGAGCCCCGGGGGCTCGGGGCTGGTCTGGTTCTTCATTTTTCTGGTCGGCGTCCAGCTGACCTTCAACTTCTCCTGGGTCTCCGTAGGGGCGCTGTGCGTGGCCCGCATCCGCGAGCGCATCCTGCAGAAAAAACAGGAAGAAGAGCACAAGCCCGAGATCGTCACTCACGGTCAGGAGCTTGCCTCCCTGCCTTTCCATAAGCGCATCCTCGCCGGTCTGAAACAGAAGACGCCGGGCAAGGGATCCGATTTCTGGCGGGCCCTGCGCGACAAGCTGGGCAATATCCGTCCGGCCAAGGACCCCATGCCGGAGATCTATCCTGTGGAGCCCGAGGAGGTCGCCCAGCCTGCTGCGTCTGCCGCTCCCGTCAGGGAGCAGGCGCCGGTTGCCGTGCCCGTCTCCGGGCCTGATGACGATGATGACTTTTTTGCGCCGGCGGCTCCCCGTCCGGTCATCATAGAGACGCCTTCCGTCGTCCCGGCTGCTGAGGATGACTCCGCCGCCGGTGACATTGCCGTGGAAGAGGCTTTGGCGCAGGAAAGCTGCGGGCAGGATGCTGCCACGTCCGCCTCTGCCGAACCGGCTTCTGCAAAGCAGGACGCCGCCGCAGCCCCCAAGGCCGCTCCTGCAGCATCTGTTCCCCGGCCGACGGCGCCTGCCCCGCAGGAAAAGCGCCCTCGCGCGCCCATTCCTTTGCCCAGTCTCGATTTGCTGAGCCTGCCCTCCAAGGATGCCCCCCGTGTGCGTCGTGAGGATCTGGAAGCCCGCGGCAAGGCACTGATGGAATGCCTGAAGGATTTCGATATCCAGAGCGAGCTCGTCCGCATCACGCCCGGGCCTGTGGTCACCATGTACGAGGTGCGCCCGGCTCCCGGTATCCGCGTCAACCGCATCGCCAATCTCAGCGACGATCTGGCCCTGGCCCTCAAGGCCATCGCCGTGCGCATCCAGGCCCCGATCCCCGGATCGGATACCGTGGGTATCGAGATCCCCAATGATGACAGGGAGATAGTCAATTTTAGAGAGCTGGCCTCGTCGGAAGATTTCCGCAAGGGTTGCGGGCCCCTGACCATGATCCTGGGCAAGGACATCGCCGGTCGTCCCTTTATGGCGGACCTGACCAGGATGCCGCACCTGCTGGTGGCTGGTGCCACCGGTGCGGGCAAGAGCGTCTGCCTCAATGGTATCCTGCTCAGCCTGCTGTATCGTACGCAGCCTGAAGAGATGCGTCTGCTCCTGGTGGACCCCAAGCGCATCGAAATGGCCATGTACGCCGATGAGCCGCACCTGATCCATCCGGTGGTGACGGAGATGAGCGAGGCCAAGAACGCTCTCGACTGGGCCGTGCATGAGATGGACCAGCGCTATGAGGCCATGGCCCGCATGGGCGTACGCAACGTGGCTTCCTACAATCAGCGCCTGTCCAGCTACAACGGTCAGCTCCCGCCGGATCTGACCGATCTGGAGCCCTTGCCCTATCTGGTCATCGTCATCGACGAACTGGCCGACCTGATGATGACGGCTGCCCGCGAGGTGGAGACCAGCATCGTGCGTCTGGCCCAGCTGGCCCGTGCCGCGGGCATCCACATGATCCTGGCCACCCAGCGTCCCAGCGTGGACGTGGTGACCGGCCTGATCAAGGCCAACTTCCCCTGCCGCATCTCGTTCCAGGTCACGTCGCGGCATGATTCGCGCACCATTCTGGACCAGGCCGGTGCCGAGCATCTGCTGGGCCGCGGCGACATGCTGTTCAAGCCCAGCGGCGGTCGCTTGCAGCGTTTGCACGGCCCCTTCCTGAGCGATGAGGAAGTGCAGAACGTCGTCGGCTACTGGAAGCACCATCTCGTGCCCAGCTACAAGGTCAGCTTTGCGGACTGGAACGCTGACGGCGCGGCCGGTGGCAGCGGTGGCGGCAGCGGCGCAGGGGATGTGGCTTCGGATCCCCTGTACGCGGAGGTCCAGGCTTTTGTGACCGAACAGGGCAGGGTGTCCATTTCCCTGATCCAGCGACGCTTCAAGATCGGCTTCAACAGGGCCGCCAATATGGTGGAACAGCTGGAGGCCGACGGTATCATTGGCCCTGCTGACGGCAGCAAGCCGCGAGCCGTGGTCAAATAGGAGGTAACAATGCGCATGATCAAATCTCTGGTGCTTGGTGCCGTATCCCTGCTGGCGCTTGCCTCATGGGCGCAGGCCGCCGATCTCGTGGGAGATCTCAAACAGCGTTATGACACCTTGCAGTCTTTTTCCGCCGAGTTCGAACAAAAGCTCACCCATAAGGAAAGCGGGGCTGTAGAGACCCGTTACGGGACCCTGCACTTCAAAAAGCCCCTGCTCATCCGCTGGGAGACGAAGAAGCCCATCAAGGAGACCCTTGTGGTCACGGGCAAGGAGATCTGGGATTACATCCCGGAAGAGGAAGTGGCCTACCGCTATCCTCACGATCTGGTGCAGGATTCCCGCAGCATCATCCAGGTGCTGACCGGCCAGGCCGCGTTGAGCAAGGATTTTGACATCAAGGAAGAAGGTTCGGAGAACGGGATGCGGAAGATCCGCCTGTACCCCAAGGACCCGACGCCCCAGATGGTCGAAGCCCTGATCTGGGTGGATGCCCAGACCTTTATCCGTCGCGTGGATCTGGTGGACTTTTACGGTAACCATAACGACGTGAATTTCACCAAGTTCATTCCGGACGTCATGCTGGGAAGCAGCACCTTCCAGTTCACGCCGCCCAAGGGCGTCGACGTGGAAGACCGCACGGATAAAGCCAAGGTGCAGGAGCGCGAGCTTTTCAAGTAGCGCCATCGTGCAAAGCAGATAAAAAAGGCCCCGTTTTGCGGGGCTTTTTTGTTGTTTCGTTTCCCTCGTACTGGTTGCAGGAAGGAACGGCCTCCTGATCCCGTCTGCACAGTGTGCGGGCCGTGCAGGCCTGATGCGTACCGGTGCATGAGTGGGGACCGTTCTGGATTCTGGAGCATTCCGTGTGGACAGGTGCCGCGACAGCATGGACGGCTGGCCTGTACGGCTTCGTCGGGGAGGTCTGTATCCTGCCTTGACAAAGGCTGCGGAGCACGGGCATTATCCCCACGATGGGGCATTCTCTGATCCGGCGGACATGCGGTCCGCAGAGGGTGGACGCGCGCGACAGCCGGTGGTCAGGCTGTGCACGAAAGAGCATGCCCGGATTCACGACGAGGCCGTTTCGTCCGTATGCGGTACGCCGTGGCAAAGAGCAGACAAAGGAGTGTTCATATGTCCGCTGACTGGAGCAAGGGCGTTGAAGAACTGGTGCAGGCCTGGCAGAGCGATCCCCTGAATGCCCGCGCGGCCTTCCTGGCGTATCGTGACTATCTGGTGGGTCTGGAAAACGTTTCGCTGGAATTCAAGGCCCGTCCGGGCGTCAGCTATTCGCTGCGTGCGCGCAATGCCGCCCAGAAACGGCGCGAGCTGTTCGTCCTGGTGGACGTGGTGGATGACGAACCGGAAAGCCGCTGGCTGTCGGTCTGCTTCTATGCCGACATGATCCAGGATCCTGACGAGCTGGGCGACTATGTGCCGGCCGGTCTCATGGGCGAAGATGCCTGCTGCTTCAATCTGGATGAAGATGATGATGCCATGCGTGCCTACATCGCTGACCGCATCGCCGAAGCTGCCCGCAGCGCGGCGGAGGGCAAGGAGTAGCCCCGTATGACGACAGGCCGGTATGTGGCCCTTGATTTTGAAACTTCCGGCTATGCGGCCCACAGCGCGTGCGCTGTGGGCCTTTGCCGCATCGAGGATGGCGTGGTGACGGACAGCTTTTACAGCCTGATCCGTCCGCCGTCCTCCCGTGTTTTGTTCACCCATGTGCATGGCCTGACCTGGCCCATGCTGAAAGACGCCCCCACCTTCACGGAACTGTGGCCGCAGCTCGTGGCCTTCATGGAAGGCAGCCATGCCCTTCTGGCCCACAATGCCGGCTTCGACCGCAGGGTGCTGCATGCATCCTGTCAGGCTCTGGAGCTTGTGCAGCCGCAGCTGCCGTTTTTGTGTACGCTCAAGGGAGCGCGTCGCAGCCTGCCGCTGGCATCGCGGGCGCTGGACAGCGTCTGCGGCTACTTCGGTATCCCGCTGGATCATCATCATGCGGGGTCCGATGCCCGGGC
Organism: Desulfovibrio sp. SGI.102; assembly: GCF_050314315.1. Lineage (NCBI taxonomy): Bacteria > Pseudomonadati > Thermodesulfobacteriota > Desulfovibrionia > Desulfovibrionales > Desulfovibrionaceae > Desulfovibrio > Desulfovibrio sp. SGI.102. Next base: position 52,522 of record NZ_JBNPNC010000010.1, read on the forward strand.
CTGCGCGGAGATCTATTTGCGTCTGCGCGGCTTGGGCGTCACAGATGGTCAGATGAAATTGTAACGGCGGTCAGATAGCGCAGACAGGAGGCATCCCCCCGGATGACCTCCTTTTTTTATGGCTGAAGGTCGGCGAACGGGCACGGGCGGATGGGAGAAGCCGCGCGACCGTATGGAGAAACGGAGGGCTGGGAGGGGATATGGATATCGTACATGTCCGTAGTCATAAGAAAGCCTGGTTGCCGCTCTTGCTTGTCGGGGATGAGAGCGAAGCCATGATAGACCGGTATCTGGAACGCGGGGAATTGTTCGTCCTTCATGACCCCGATGCCCGGGGGCTTTGCGTCGTGACCCGGGAAGGCGAGGGCGTGGCGGAGATCAAGAACCTGGCCGTGGCAGCCGCCTGGCGCAGACGCGGTTACGGCAGGGCGCTGATAGAATTTGTCTGTGCGCGATATGCCTCGTCCTGCCATAGTTTGCAGCTGGGGACAGGAGAAGTCCCATCGACGCTGGCATTTTACCGGGCCTGCGGTTTTGTGCCCTTTGACCGCATCCCTGACTTCTTTACCCGCAACTATCCCCAGCCCATTGTGGAAGAGGGCATACTCTTGCGTGATATGGTGTACCTGCGGCGCCGGCTGCCTGCCGGGGGATAGGGCAGGGAGCGGGGGATCGTATCAGGACGCAGCGTGCGTCATTTTTTTGAATGCTTATGTGGAGCCATTTTTTTTGAGGTGATGTTTAATATATTGTAATCAATGATTATTCATGAATGGCATCCTCTTTGCTAGCTATATATGGATATAGCTATCCATGGGGGAAATTTGGCAGTGTCGGGCAGCATGCAGGAGCGTCACGGAGCGACAGGGCGTACACGACAGGCCGCGTTTGCGGCGGTCGGGTTCGTGTCTTTGCTTCTGGCCGTACTTCTTGGCTGGTTGTCCTTGCAGGGGGAAGGCGGGTGTAGCGGAGATAACGATGCAGCCGCCCTTCGCCATGAGCGGGAGACCTTGCTGGCCCGGCAGCTGGAACAGTTCTCCTGCATCCGTCAGGCGCGGGTGCAACTGGCTCCCCAAAGCTGGCAGTCCGGGGCGGTCATCGTCCTGGAGCCCGCGCGACCGGAAGCCATGCCGGATGCCGCAGCTCTGGACAGGATGCTGGATACCCTGGCCCTGATACCGGATGCCCCGGACAAACGCCATGTCCTCGTCTTCGATACGGAAGGACGGCGCCTGTATCCTGATCATGAGACAGACGAGACGGCCCGCCGGGAACAGGAAGTGGCGCTTGAGCGGCAGGCCCTGCGGGTCTTGCGGCCACTGCTGGAAGGCAACGGCAGGGCAGAAGTCCTCGTCAGTCTGGATGGGGCAGAAAAAGGCCGGACAACGGGACGTCGTACCATCTCGGTATTGCTGGAAGAAAATGCCGTCCTGGAAACAGTGCGCCCGTATCTTGAGAGCCTGCTGGGGCAGGCCTGTGCGCTGGAAGAGGGGAGGGGCGATGCCCTGCGGATCTGTTTCCTGCCTGCCAGACGGAATGCGGCTGCCCTGCGGGGGCTGGCCCTCACCTTTGCCGTGCTGGCTCTGGCCGGTATGGCTGCATTCTTCCGGGCACGTCGTCGGGCCTCTGGCCCATCTGCCGATCCCGAAGTCCGTTTTGAGGAAAAACTGCCGTGTGAGGCAGAAAGGGACAGCAAAGCGGCAGAGGATGCCGAGAGTCTGTGCCGGCAGCTGGAAACCTCTTTGCGCGAGCATCCCGGGCAGGGGGTGGCCCTGCTGCGGCACTGGCTGACACAGGAAGATACAACGCCGGAAGGGGCAGCAGGAGGGCGGGAGTCATGCAACTGACAGGCAGCCAGCGGTGTGCGGTCTTCCTTCTGGCCATGGGTGAAGACGTGGCTACGGACATGCTGGGCCGCATGCAACGGCAGGAAGTTGCCCGGATAACGGAAGCCATGGCCAGCCTGCCGCACGTCCCCGAAAGCGAAGTACGGGCCATCTTGCGGGAGGCCCGGATATTTCTTGAGACGCAGGCCGACGGCATCTGTGCGGACAGGGCCCTGGCCGGTCGCCTGCTGGCGCACTGTCTTGGCGAGCGCGAGGCGCGGGAGACCATGCGCGCCTGGGGCCCGGCGGAGTCGGCACGGCCGTTCGAATCTCTGGAGCGGATGCGCCCGGGGCAGCTCTATCAGCTGCTGCGGCAGGAACATCCCCAGACGCTGGCGCTGGTCCTTGGCCATCTTTCCGCTTCCCAGGCGGCGGGCCTGCTCATGCGCCTGCCGACGGAGATGCGCTCACTGCTGCTGGAGCATATCGGCGGGCTGGCCCCGGTGGATGCGGACATCCTGGATGAGGTGGACAGTGTGCTTGCCCGGCAGGCTGCGGAAAGATCCGTGCAGGACTGGCGTCCCGGCCTGCAGGTGGCAGCGGAGATCGTGGCGGCTGCGGGCAAGGATGCGGCCAGGGAGCTGCTGGCCGATCTGGAACGGCACGACTCCCGCCTGCCGTCGCTGCTGGGCAGGATGGTTCACTGTCCTGAAGACTGCTTGAAACTGGAGGACGGTCTGCTGGAAGAGGCACTGGAGGAAACGTCCGGTGAAGCTCTGGTCGGGGTCTTGGACACCTGCGGGCCTGCCGTGCGTGCGGCCCTGCTGGAGCATGTCCCGGAGGCACGGCGATCCGCCATCGAGCGGCGTCTCCGCGAGGGGGAGACATCTCCGGGGCAGTCTGCGACATATCGTGAAGATTTTTTGCGCCGTGTGCGTCATTTGCAGGCAGAACGCCTGCAGGCGGATCTGGATGCGGCAAAAGCCGCCGGACCGAGGACCGGATCATGAAAAACAGCCCGGAAGATCATCTTCCGGGCTGTTTTTTTCTCGATGTTCAGGCAACCTATTTGTCCAGGATCAGGGCATTGGCCTCGCAGCTGCGGTCACTGGCCAGCAGGCCGTTTTCCTGCAGATAGCGTTTGCCCTGGGCGGCAAAGTCGGCATGGCTGATCTCTTTGGGGATGCCGGGACAAAAATCCTTGGCCAGATGCAGGCTGACGGGGTCTTCTATATTGCCCCGGAAAAAAGGCCAGGCTTTGCAGATGGAAGGCTTGCCTTCATGGACGATGCAGCCTTTGCCTTCCCGGAAGAAGATGCAGTAGCCGTCTTCGCCCACGCGGATCTTGAGTTTGGTCCCCACATATTCCCCAAACTGGCGTATCACCTCTTCCTCTTCCATGCGGAGAGTGGCGCAGAGCCGCTTCAGGTCGGAGGGGCTGACGACGATACCGCCTTTCCCCTTGCAGCAATGGCCGCACATCTTACAGGAAAAGGCCTGGGTTTCTTGGCTCATTTCGATATCCTCAGGATTATTTTTGCAAAGTGAGCAGGCGGGCGTGTTCGACCATGAGGCAGAGATCCTCCACCACCAGGATCTGTTCAGGCTCCAGCAGGGCACGCGCCTCGGCGGAGCGGATGCCTTCCTGCATCCAGAAGCAGAGGGGCTTCCAGGGCAGGGCCAGCACTTCCTGCGCATGGGCGGGGCAGTACTGGGGAGCACGGAAAAGGTCGATGATGTCCACCGGCTGGGGCAGGGACGCCAGATCGGGATAGGCCGTCAGGCCCCAGACGGTCTTGCGGACAGGGTGCACAGGAAAGATGGTATAGCCCTTGTCCAGCAGATAGCGGCCCACTCTGTCCACGGGCTGCCCGGCTTTGTCCTTGGCGCCTACGATGGCGATGCTGCGGGATCGCTGGAGTACGTCCCGGATGGCGGTAAACGAAAGCATCCTTGCCTCCATAAGGGATTGCCCCGACATAGCCGACGGGGGAAGACGACTATACGGGCTGACAGGGGCAAGTGCAAGCCTGGGCTCCGGCTTGATGAAAACTTGCGCCCTGTCGCGATATCAGGCCTGGTGGGGCTCCTGGGCGGTCGCTGTTGCAGGTGTCGCAGGAGCGGCACAAATGACCGGCTTGACGGCAAAGAGCTTGTCCGTTTTGCCGAACAGGTAGAGCAGATCCCCGGCTTCCATGACGAAGTCGGCAGGCGGGGAGGCCACTACCTCCTGTTCGCTGCGGGCCACGGCCACCACGGTCACGGCGTATTCCCGGCGCAGGTTGCTCTGGGCAAGGCTGAGGCCGCACAGGGGGGAACCTGCCTCCAGCCGCATGGTCTGCACTCCCATTTCGGGCAGACGGCTGGCAACGCTTTCCAGACTGTCCGCAGCACTGCTCATGCGCCGGATCATGCGGTAATTCTGCTGGCGCAGACGGGCGGAGAAGGCGTCGATATCCTGACGGGGCACCAGATACTGGGTCAGCACCTGGTTGAACACCTCGATGGAGGTCTCGAATTCCTCGGCGATGACCACATTGGCTCCCAGACGGCGCAGCGGGGCGACCTCGGTGATGAAGCGGGTGCGGGCCACGATGTAGAGGTCGGGGTTCATGCGCCGGGCCTCCAGGGTGATGGCGCGCACGGCCGCCGGGTCCGAGATGATGATGGCCAGGACACGGGCCGTGTAGACGCCCAGATGCTCAAGGATGACAGGCTGGGAGGCGTCCCCGTGCGAGATGGGCTCCTTGTTCTTGTAGCGGCTCACGGTCTCGGGGTTCATCTCCAGGATTGTGTAGGGGATGCCGGATTCCTTGGCCACCTGGGCCAGGTGCTTGCCGCTGATGCCGAAGCCCACGATGATGAGATGATCCTTGAGGGTGCTGGCCTTCTGCTGCTCTGCTTCCGGGCTGGAGGCTTCCTTGCCGCGTCCCCTGGTCAGCAGGGCGGCGGCGCGGGGGGCCAGATTGATGAGGAAGGGCGTGAGCATCATGGTGATGACGCTCAGGGCCAGGAAGGACTGGTAGCCGATGTCGTTGAGCAGACCGGCGGCCAGACCGGAGGCGGCCAGCACGAAGGAGAATTCACCGACCTGCGCGAGGCAGAGGGAGGTCTGGATGGCCGTACGCAGCGGGTAGCCCTGCACCAGGACGGCGGGCATGGTCAGCAGGCTCTTGATCAGGATGAACAGCAGGGTGTTGAACAGGATGGCCCAGATGTGCTGGAGGAAGAAGGAGAGATCCAGCATCATGCCCACGGAGATGAAGAACAGGCTCATGAAAACGTCACGGTAGGGCATGATGCCCGAGATGACGCTCATGCTGTACTGGGAACGGGCCAGCATCAGGCCCGCCAAAAAGGCGCCCAGCGAAAGGGAAAGGCCCAGGCTGTGGGTCAGCAGTGCCATGCCGAAACAGGTGCCCAGGGTCGAGAGGAAGAGCAGCTCGCGCGAGCGGGTGCGCATGACCGCTTCCATGAAGCGGTTGAGGCCCAGATGCGCGGCCAGCAGCACGGCCCCGAGGATGCCGCCCACCTTCAGCACCGACAGCAGCATGTCCAGGGGCGCCATATGGAACTGTCCGGACAGCAGGGGCACACAGAGCATCATGGGTGCGACCATGATGTCCTGAAAAACAAGGATGGCCAGAGAAAGACGCCCCGTCGGCGTGCTGGTGAGGCCTTTCTGCTGAAAAATCTGCAAGACGATGGCCGAAGAGGACAGGGCCACGAGACAGCCCCAGAAAATACCGCTGGGCAGGCTTGTCCCGTCCAGAAGGGCGGTGAGGCCGGCTATGGCCAGCACCGTCAGGCCGATCTGCAGGCTGCCCCCTAGGAACACGGGGCGTTTCAGACGGCTCAGGGCCTCGCCGGACAGCTCCATACCGATGGTGAACAGCAGCATGGCCACGCCCAGCTCCGCCACATCGCTGATGGACTGGCTGTCCACGATGCCCAGCAGGGAAGGCCCGCACAATACGCCGGTCAGCAAAAATCCTACAGTTGCCGTCAGCTTTATCTTGTTGCATACAAGGTTGACGACGATGGAAAGCAGGAAAATGATGACCAGTTCATCGAGCAGTTCAAAATGCATTTGTACCTCCGGGGCAGGTGCGAACCCGCACGGCATGCGCCGGTCCCGGACCGGTTGGGCATGCCGTTTGCAAGGGAACTATCATAAAAAAAGGCGGCCAAAGCCGCAAGGGAGTACCTATGGACTTGTTTGAAGCGATCAGGACCCGGCGCAGTATCCGTTCCTTCACCGACGAACCCGTCAGCCAGGAAGATATGGACCGCATGCTGGAGGCCGCCATGTGCGCTCCCAGCGCCAACAACCGCCAGCTCTGGCATTTTGTCGTGATCCGTGACCGCGAGATGCTGCGCAAGGTGGCGGAGGTCCATCCCTACGCCAAGATGGCGGCAGGCGCAGCCGCAGCCGTCATCATCTGCGCCGATCTGAACGAAGAGAAGACCCCCGGGTTCTGGGTCCAGGATTGCTCGGCGGCCACGCAGAACTTCATGCTGGCGGCGCGTGCCCTGAACATCGGCACGGTCTGGTGCGGTCTGCACCCCATCGAGGACAGGGCCCGGCCGTTCCGCGAGATCTTCCACATGCCGGAGAACATCCGTCCCCTGAGCCTGATCGTGCTTGGACATACGGATCAGGAATTCAAGGCTCAGGAACGCTTCCGCGCTGAACGTGTCCATAACGAAGACTGGTAAGCAGGCCTTTCGCGCACGCGTTTTTGTGTGTGATGCAATGAAAAAAGCCCGGCATGGCCGGGCTTTTTTCATTGCTGTTTGGAGGGGAGCGTTAGCAGACGCCCTGAGCGATCATGGCATCGGCCACCTTGCGGAAGCCGGCGATGTTGGCACCCAGCACCAGGTTGCCGGGCTGGCCGAATTCCTTGGCGGTCTCGGCAGCATTCTTGTAGATGTTGCCCATGATGTCCTTCAGCTTGCCGTCGACGGTCTCGAAGGTCCAGCTCTGCATGCCGGCGTTCTGCTGCATTTCCAGCTGGCTGGTGGCCACGCCGCCGGCGTTGGCAGCCTTGGCCGGGCCGTAGGCGATACCGGCTTCCAGGAAGGCGTGCACGGCTTCCAGGGTGGAGGGCATGTTGGCGCCTTCGGCCACGCACTTGCAGCCGTTGGCCAGCAGGGCCTTGGCGTCAGCCAGGTTCAGTTCGTTCTGGGTGGCGCAGGGGAAGGCGGCGAAGCAGGGCACGGACCACACGGCATTGCGGCCTTCGGGGTATTCGGCCACAGGGGTGTGCTTGGCGGTGGGCACCAGTTCGGCGTAGCGGGTCAGGGAAGCGCGTTCCACTTCCTTCACCTGCTTGAGCACGTCGACCTTGATGCCTTCGGGATCATAGATCATGCCGCGGGAGTCGGACACGGTGACGGGCTTGGCGCCCAGCTGGAGCAGCTTTTCGCAGCAGTAGGTGGCCACGTTGCCGGCACCGGAAACGGCGCAGACTTTACCTTCCAGGCTTTCGCCGCGGTCTTCCAGCATGTTCTGGGCAAAATACACGGCACCGTAGCCGGTGGCTTCCGTACGGGCCAAGGAACCGCCGAAGAGCAGGTTCTTGCCGGTCAGCACGCCTTCGTAGCTGCGGGTCAGGCGCTTGAACTGGCCGAACATGTAGCCCACTTCGCGGCCGCCCACGCCGATGTCACCGGCGGGCACGTCGATGGTGGCACCGATGTGACGGTGCAGTTCGGTCATGAAGGCCTGGCAGAAGCGCATGACTTCGGTCTCGGACTTGCCCTTGGGATCGAAGTCGGAACCGCCCTTGCCGCCGCCGATGGCCAGACCGGTCAGGGAGTTCTTGAAGATCTGTTCGAAGCCTAGGAACTTGAGGATGCCCAGGTTCACGCTGGGATGGAAGCGCAGGCCGCCCTTGTAGGGGCCGATGGCGGAGTTGTACTGCACGCGGTAGCCGCGGTTGACCTGGATCTCACCCTTGTCGTCCACCCATTCCACGCGGAAGCTGATGATGCGTTCGGGCTCGGTGATGCGCTCGAGGATCTTGTACTTTTCGTACTTGGTGTCTTTGTCCAGCAGGGGCTGGAGGGTCATCAGCACTTCTTCCACGGCCTGGAGGAAGACAGGTTCGCTGGCGTACTTCTGTTTCAGGCCTTCAATGACTCGTTGAGCGTAAGACATGGGTGCACTCCTCTGTGCTCTGTGTGCGCATAGCGCAAAAAACGTTGAATCCTGCCGTTAAAGGCAGGAATTTTTTTTACGCAGTTTCTCCGAGCCTTGCAATACGTTTTTCGGCGCTCAGTGGGAGTTTTCAGAGGGGCAGGCGTCGTGGCGGCGCATCCTTTTCAGATCGCGGAGGGGCGGTTCGCCAAAGAGGCGCTTGTACTCACGATTGAACTGGGCCGTGCTTTCGTAGCCTACAGCCAGCCCCGCGCTGCCCGCATCCATCTCGCCGGCCAGCATCAGACGCTGGGCCTCGTACAGGCGCAGCCGCTTGTGATACTGCAGCGGGCTCATGCCCGTGACCTCCTTGAAATGCCGGTGGAAGGTCGATGTGCCCATGTTGACCTGGCGGGCCAGCTGGCTCACCAGCAGAGGCTTGCGGTAGTTCTTGCGGAGCCAGTCCGTAGCCTGGGCGATGCTGTTGGCCTGGGTGCCGTGGGTATTGAGCTGACGCAGCCCGGCGCCCTGCGGCCCGATGAGCAGCAGGTAGTGGATCTCGCGGATGACCAGCGGCGCAAGGATGGGTATCCGTTCCGGCGTATCCAGCAGGCGGGCCAGACGCAGGAAGGCATCCAGCAGTTCCGGGCTGGTCGTGCCCAGGATGACGCCGCTGTCCGGGCGGGCCGCAGGCGGGACGGCATCGGCCAGTTCCTTGACCATCTGGCCGGTCAGGCTCCTGTCCAGCTCCAGCGACATGGCCAGGAAGGGGTGGTCATGGCAGGCCTGGAGGACGCGGAAGGCGTTGGGCATGTCGACGCCCGTGACCAGGCACTGGCCCTCCCCGTAATGGATCTCCCGGTCCCCCAGCATGGCGATCTTTTCTCCTTGCACGATGATGGATGCCGAAGGCTTGCCGAGGCAGGTCGTGGTGGTGTGGCAGGTCTCGAGCCTGCGCGTGACCAGTCCGGGCACGGGGCTGTGGTACGTGCCCGTGCGGGGCATGTGCTGGAGCAGGATCTCCTTGATGCGGGCATTGATACGGAGCAGTTCAGCGTGCGGGTCGAGCATGGGAACATCC